>CAZOHQ010000096.1:0-7240 GCA_964579455.1 uncultured Syntrophaceae bacterium
TCATCGAACTTCTGGAGGAAATACACCCCCATGTGGAATGCGGAGATGGAAACACACACTTTTTTAAGAAGAAAGAACTTGAACATCTGGAGGAAATATTAAACAATTCTGAAAAGCAGATGCTGCTGTTACCGATTATCATGGAGGTCGGATCTGTTGAAGGGGGTGTGACCGTACGATCCAAAACGGGGACCGAAGCAAAGATATTTTCAAAAATCCTGGGGATGCCCATAGCCTGCACATCGGATATGATAATTATTTTCAGACCGCAGTTACAGGTGCTGAGAAAAGTATTGAAGACAACCACACAGTACGTCTTCACCACATGAGCGGTATGACAAAAACCTAACTAACACAAGGAGGTGCATCATGAAAGTATTCGCTGACAGACTGATCAACGTTCTGGAAAATCACAATGAGGAAATCGCACAGCAGTGGTGCAAGGCCGTAAGACAGAATCCCCGGACACCGTCATTCAAAAACGTGCCGGAGGGTGACTGTACCAAGAGGGCCGTTCATTTCTACAAAAACCTGATTAAGATGTATTTCAGTGAAAAACCCTATACCGAGGTGCGTGAGTATTTTTCAGAATATGCTGAAGTCAGTTACGACAACGGTTTCCCTCTGCACGAAACCCTCTACGGCCTCATCATGATGAGAAGGCACATGTGGCTCTATGCCGATTTTCAAGCTCCTTTCCTCACGCCCATAGATCACCAGCAGGCGGTTGAAACGATAAACAAGACCATACGAATATTCGATCATGGGATCTATATAGTCACCCAAAAGTATGGTGAATTTGAGGAGTAGTAGGGAGGCTGCTATGCCAACAGAAATACGTGAAACGATAAGAGAAATAGAAGGTGAAGCGGAACAGCTGATAGAGAAGGCCCGTGCGGACGCACGAGGCATCTTGGAGGATGCCAACAAGCAGGCCAGAGAGATCCTGTCGTCTGAGGTATTCATGGATGACGTCGAAAGCGAGCGTGGCAGGATTATCTCCGAGGCCAATGAAGAGGCAAAAAAAGAAATAGAAAAATCAAAAGTGACATCCAAACGAATCACATCAACGGTTGCCACAAAGATAGACAAGTTCTCGCAATTGATGGCAAACCAGATAAGAGGAATCAATTGAAATTCGGTGTTCGGCAATCTATATCGTACAGATTGCCGAACACCGGACCCGCCTGAAAAACATGCCGGATTATCCCGCGGACCCATATGCCGCAGTCGCAGGTATTTCTTATCTTGAAAATCCATTCACATCGGTATAATAAAGAACGGAAAGAAGGGACGCTTCCTGCCTTTCGTGAAATCATCAAACAGGAGAAAAGTCATGACAGAGATTATCGATGTATACGCAAGAGAGATACTTGATTCAAGGGGAACCCCCACCGTGGAGGCGGAGGTAACCCTCAGTTCGGAAATAATGGGAAGGGCATCTGTTCCATCGGGCGCATCAACGGGGGAACACGAGATGCTGGAACTTCGGGATAACGACAGTGAACGGTATCTGGGGAAAGGGGTCGAGACGGCCGTTGAAAATGTAACCTACAAGATAGGACCGGAGATCATCGGCATGGATTGCCTCTTGCAGAGAGAAATTGACCGCACCATGATCGAACTGGACGGAACGGACACCCGAAGTTCTCTCGGTGCCAACGCCATGCTGAGCGTCTCACTCGCCTGCGCCAGGGCGGCCGCGAAGGCAACCGGACTTCCCCTGTACCGCTACCTCGGGGGGGTTTCAGCCAAAGACATGCCCGTCCCCATGACAAACATCCTGAATGGTGGGCAGCACGCCGACAACAACGTCGACATACAGGAATTTATGATTATGCCTGTCGGAGCCCCCGATTTCAGAGAAGGGATCAGGATGTGCAGCGAGATTTTTCACCACCTCAAGGCCGTTCTCCGGGGAAAGGGGTACAGCACGGCAGTGGGGGATGAAGGCGGATTCGCCCCCAACCTGAAATCCAATGAGGAGGCCCTTCTGCTTATCATGGAGGCCATCGAAAAAAGTGGATATGCACCGGGGAGCGATATTTTTATCGCCATCGACGCGGCCGCAAGTTCATTCTACCGGGACGGGAAATATACACTCTCCGCAGAGAAGAACCCGGTCAATACATCCGAAGAGCTTGTCGCTTTTTATAGCGCCCTGGTTGAACGGTACCCGATCATATCGATCGAAGATGGTCTGGCAGAAGATGACTGGGACGGGTGGAAGCTTATGACAGACACATTGGGCAGGCGTATCCAGATCGTGGGGGACGACATATTTGTCACCAACAGGCAGCGGCTCGAGAAGGGCATCTGACTCGGAGTAGCAAACTCCATCGTGATTAAGCTCAACCAGATAGGCACTCTGAGAGAGACCTTCGAAACCATTGAACGGGCAAAGGAAGCCGGATACACCACCGTTGTATCCCACCGGTCGGGTGAAACGGAAGATACCTTCATGGCCGATGTCGCCGTCGCGATGAACTGCGGTCAGATCAAGAGCGGCTCCGTCTCCAGAAGCGAGCGCCTCGCAAAATACAATCAGCTCATCAGAATAGAGGAGGAACTGGGAGACCAATCTGTATACAGAGGAAAGAGCGCCTTCTACAGCATAGGATAGGAAAGACAGCGGCCAGAGATAGGTGGGCTGAAGGTAGAAAAAGACTGACAATCACCACTGCACCTTCAGCCTACTCGCCGCATCGGTTACATCATAAATTTGAACAGCCTGCGCCTGAGGGATTCCAGCAGGTTTTTGTCTTCCAGGGAAAGGAATTTTGCTCCCTTATCGCCCTTGCTCCCGGATACTGATATCGCACCGCTGTCAATAAAAAACTTCAGGGCGTTCTTGTAAGTCGATTGGGAAAGGGCCTCCGCCTTAGATATTTCTCCCTTTTTGTACATCTTTGTTCCCAGTTTCTGCACCTTTTTTATAAGATCCTTCTCCTGCCTCACCCTGTTTTTCAGATAGGCGCACCCCCTGGACACAACCCAGTAAGACTCAAGATAATTCTGTATGAGTCCCGCAAATGACTGGAGAGACGCCCTTCCCTTGCCGGTCACCTCTATCAAGGCCGATCCCTCGGCACGGTCATGGACAACAATCATGCCCTTGTCACGCGCGTAAGATACGACCCTCTGCACCTCTTCATGATCATCCACCTTGTTGTCATATATAAATTCGTCCATGAACAGCTCTTTGAAGAAACGGTAGTCTTCCATCACTTCGGAAAGGGAGGTCCTGTTGCCGTCACCGGAGAGGACCGAGATGGACATAAAAGAGAGAGAAACAAAGGAATGGAGTATATTGTTCTTATAATATTCGAGATTCAGTCTCTTGTCCTCATCCACAGAGTATATCGTCTCTTCGAACTCATCCTCCTCGTCCTCCTCTTCGGGCCCCATCCTCGATATCAAGCCGGCCGATTCAAACATCCCCAGGGCATCATTCAGCGCTTTTTCCCTGTTGGCAAATGTCGACGAGAACTTCGCTCCCCTGCTGTCGAGGTAATCATGAAACTCACTCAGGATATCCATCAGGTCATCATGCGATATGCCTCTCCGGTAGTGGCATAAAAGCCCGGCCGCCACCAGGGCGGAGGGCGACACAACAGACACCTTGTTTATTTCATTAACAATCTCATACCCCATTCTCCTGTACAAGGCCCGTCTTTCCGACGTAGTCATATCTTCAATGGGAACCTCGTGCGAAGCGAGGTATGACTTCAATAGCATCGGCTCCCCCACATTCATGTAAACCCTTCCGTAGCGTTTTCTGAGTACCTTTCTGCTCTTTATCAGATCCCGTATTTTTTCCTTTTCCTTACTGGCGCCTCCAAGCTCCCGCAGATAGGATTTTTCTTCTATAACCTTGTCATACCCTATAAAGATCGGGACCAGTGCCAGGTCGTTAAAACTCCCCTCCCTGTATGCCTGCATTATCATCGAGAGGAGCCCATATTTCGGCATAACCATCTTCCCTGTACGACTCCTTCCGCCTTCAATGAAAAATTCTATGGGCAGACCCTCCTCCAGGAGTGTCTTGATGTATTTAGAAAGAACCTCTCCATAAAGAGCGTTGCCTCCGATACTTCTTCTGATAAAGAATGCAGCCAGATTTCTAAATAAGTGTCCCAGCGGCCAGAAGAGGAGATTGGTCCCCGCCGCAATAAAGGGAAGCTGTATATGGTTATAGTAAAACACGTAGGAAATCAGGAGATAGTCTATGTGGCTGCGGTGACACGGTATTACCACAAAGGGCATCTTTTTCGAGATATCCCTCATCTTTGCAAGACCTTCCTTATCTATGACGACGCCGTCATAGATGTCGTTCCACAACCAGGTGAGTATTCTGTCCATAAAACCCACGTACGTGTCGCTATAACCGGCGGCGATCTCAAACAGATATTTCCTGGCCCTGTTAACAATTGTGCCATGACCCTCTCTTCCGGTCGAGGCCATGTCCTCCATGAACTTTACAAGCATCGGGTCCCTCAGGGTCATCCCGACAATCTCCTCCCTCGACTTGAGGACGGGCCCGACAATAGTTCTCTTTTCCTCGTCAACTCTGTCTATGAGCTCCCGTCTCAAAAGATAGCTGATGGTTTCTCTGGAGTTTCCACTGTTGTTCTCCAGAAATTCCGAAAGGTTCACGGGTTTCGAGGACAGAACAAAGGCCTTTGAATAATACCTGAAGAAGGTTATCAGTCGCCGCAGCATTCCCGGATTTTCAGTCTCACCGAACAGCAGGCCTGCCAGGCTCTTGTCCTTTTTTTCCCTCCTGCGCCCGTAAGCAACAAGCAACGGAACCAGAAAGACCGGGACGTCCATATCTCTTTGTGCATCAATCAGCTGTCCGAGAGGATCCCCTGCGTTCTTGACACCAATGGCCTCCGAACCACGAAGAAACACGATGGAACTCTCTTTGTTTCTTGTTATCCTTTTCAGGTACTCATTCAGGAAGGGATTATGGAAAAACCGCGAAATGATCGATTTGAAGGCATACCGGAATGGCTGCCAGAGAATCATGTTGATTCCGTGACAATAAACAGGCCGTTCAACACCCCCTCGGGTCAGCATGTTCCGGAGTATCAGACAGTTCAACTGACTCTTGTTCTTCAGGGCGTACACAACAACCCCTTCTTTTGACAGAGCCTTCAGGTCTTCCAGGCCTTCCTCGTCTGCCTTTACCTTGGACAGAGCCGTATTGAGCAGGCGAAACAGCGGAGACTTTTTCTCTTCATACAAAAAACCGCTATAATATTCACCTATCTGTCTTCCGAATGATTTCCATCCCGATTTGATTGTCATAATATTGTTTCGGTCCCTTGTATATGAATTCCATAACAGACTCTAGGTTGTCTACCAGTCAACCGGGCAGCATTCAGGAAATCTTTCAATCATGTAAGCTCTTACACACCCTTCGATCTCCTGGGCGGTGGAAAAGGTCATGACCTTTTCCAGCAGTTTTTTCGATTCGCTGACCGTTGATTTTCTTATTATCTTCTTCACACGGGGTATCGCCAAGGGCGTCATGCTGAGTCCGTCCAGTGCAAGACCGAGTAGAATGGGTGTGCACAGGGGATCACCTGCCATCTCTCCGCACATGGCAACCTTTATTCCGGCGTTATGTCCCGCATCGACAACCTGCTTGAGCATTCTCAATATGGCGGGATGAAGGGGCTCATACAGATAGGTAACCCGTTCATTCACCCTGTCAATCGCAAGTGCATATTGTATCAGATCATTAGTCCCGATACTGAAAAAATCTGCCTTTTCAGCCAGTTGCTCCGCCATGATCACCGCAGACGGAACTTCTATCATGATACCGATCTTTATATCCTCATCTATGGGAATCCCTTCGGATAACAATTCTCCCTTTACCTCGTCAATTATATACCTGGCATCTATGATTTCCTTCACCCCGGAAATCATGGGGAGCAGGATACCTGTATTGCCGTAGACACTGGCGCGCAGAATAGCCCGCAGCTGCACTTTGAAGAGCTCGACCTCCTGAAGACAGAATCGTATTGCCCTTAATCCCATCACAGGATTCATCTCTTCCGCCAGCCCGGCATCAGAGACAAACTTGTCACCCCCCAGATCAAACGTCCTGATAGTGGCCCAATTGATCCCCTCTCCCTCTATGACCTTCTTATAATTGGAAAAATGCTCTTCTTCCGTGGGAAGCTGCTCCCTGTTGATATAGATAAACTCTGTCCGGTACAGACCCACACCATTGGCCCCGTGAAACACCGCCGAAGGAATCTCTTCGATAAACTCTATATTCGCCCCTACTCCCACAGGATGGCCATCGATCGTATCGGCAGGAAGGTGCGCGCCCTTGAGCATATCTTCTTCCATTGCAAAGTAGTGTCTCTTTTTGTCCTCGTATCTCTTTATCACCTCCGGATCGGGATTGACAATAACAACACCGGCAGTGCCGTCAACAATGATCGCATCGCCGGTGCTTACCTCTCCGGTAATCCTCTCGAGTCCTACAACCGCAGGAATCCCTATCGATTTTGCCACGATCGCGGTATGAGAAGTTTTCCCGCCGATGTCTGTGGCGAAACCCAGTATTTTACGGGTCGACATCTGGACCGTGTCGGTCGGTGAGAGATCTCTTGCGACAATGACAACTTCTCCCTCGATATCAGAGACTCTCTCATGCGTCTTTCCAGATAGATTTCTCAGTATTCTCTGTCCCACACATTCCACATCTCTGATACGCTCCCTGAGATACTCATCCTCTATCTTCTCGAATATCTCCCTCTGTCGGGAGATTGTCATCTTCAACGCCCATTCCGCATTAACACCATGATCCTTTATGTTCTTTATGATATCCGTGGTAAAGGTCTTGTCGTCGAGTATCATGATATGGACATCGACAAAGAGAGATCCTATTCCCTGGCGATTTTTAAGCTCTGTTTGAATATCCAGTAATTCCTGCCGTGAATCTCTGAGAGATTTTTTGAACCTCTTTATTTCCCTGGATACAGATTCGTTACCACTCACTTTATAGAGCGTCTCTTTAATGTCTTTACGGTTCAAGGCATAGGCCCTTCCGATCACTATGCCGGGAGAAACTCCGATGCCCTTCAGGGCAATGGTTGCTTTCAGTTCATTCTCGCTCAATTATTCTTCTCCAAATTTATTTTCTACGAGCTCTTCGAGTTCCCGCATGGCATCATCCGCATCCAAACCGTCGGCTTCAACCGTAATTAGACTTCCCATG
>CAZOHQ010000097.1:0-5455 GCA_964579455.1 uncultured Syntrophaceae bacterium
CGACTCCGAATCCGATAATGGCGCGTCCGACAGACGCCCAGCCAATGGTAGGGGCGAAACCGAAGAGGAGACACCCGAGAGCTGCGATCAGTGTCCAGAGAGAGATCACCCGGCGCGGCCCCAGATGGTCAGCCAGATAGCCGACCAGAGGTTGTTCAAAGGCGTAGGTGTAAAAGTACATAGAGGACATGAAGCCCAGGGCGGTGGCATCGGTCTGAAATGTAGTCAGGAGATCCGGGGCAATAACCGACGTGGACACCCGGTGAAAATAGACAAGAAAATATACTGAAGATATAATGGAAAAAACGATCCAGCGATAGGGATCTCGAACAGGCGGCATAATTTCCGGCTTTACGGCAACAGCACTATGGCTCCAAAGTTTTCTCGACATCTAAGGCCTATGCATCCTTTCAGGCAGTCAATTCGCGGCCGCACATTACTCAGGTGCCAATGATGCGGGAGGACAAAAAAGGGAGCTGACTATATATCAGAGCCTGAACGATGTCAAATATCCAAAATGACCGAATTTTAACGCCTTACGTACCTGCTTCAGGTTTCCACCCTTCTGACTGACTACCCGGTCTGAATGAAATATCAACACGGTATTCCAGTCAATTTTATTTAATCGCTATTTTTAAAGGCTTTTAGAACTATATCCCGTTAACTTACCGTTAGAATAACCACATATCTGGCCTGTGCGGAGAGATATCCAATGCCACTAGATGTTTATATGCTGTAATCATTACAGATACGAGCAATATACCTATGGCACGTAAATTGCTTTACTATCATATGAAAAGTATATTGGTTCCTGTACATAATGTATGAATATAACCATCATCAAACTTTAAAAAACTATATCTGTTTACCTGATAAACAGTAGATAAAGTACTAGATGGATGGTTATACCAGGCTTGCTCGGATATTCGCCATGCGCGGTATCTTTGCAGGCCATTTTTTTGACGGTTTTTTCAGTAACACTCCAGCAACAGCTTGACACTGGCCGTTTTATCTTTTAGAAAGTGAGCGGTGGTAATCTCATTCGACTGCTTGAGGGAGGCTGGATTTTTTCCGGTTTATATTTTTTCAAGAAATCCATCGATACTGTCTCATTTACGGTCAACAAAATCAACAAAGGGTGTGTGATGATAATAGAACAAACTGGAAAGATATGCGACGGGTTTTATTCGACAGGGTATCATTTCATGCCCGCTTTTCTTATGACAAGCAAGACCCCCGTCCTTTTTGATGCGGGGGTAACAGCTCTGGGGCCTCAATACCTCAAGGACATTACAACGCACTTGGGTAATCCTGACAGGTTGGGTTATATTCTTCTTACACACTCACACTTTGACCACTGTGGGGCCTGTCCTTTTCTCAAAAGAAAGATACAAGGCCTGAAGGTAGCCGCAAGCGCCCATGCCGCGAAGATACTGGAAAAACCGAGCGCCGTGGAATTAATGCGTACACTCAGCAGCACTTTTGAAAAGAACTTCGCAGATGTTATAGGAAATGAGGATGTCTCCTTTACACCCGTAGTAGTTGATTTGATTCTAAAAGATGGTGATGAGCTTGATTACGGCGGAGGATGGAAGGTACAGGTCATTGAGACACCGGGCCATACAAAGGACTCTCTATCTTTCTACATACCACGGATAAAGGCCCTGATAGCAGGCGAAGCTGTGGGTATCTATAGCAACCATGGAATACAGCCGGAGTTTTCGTCAAGCTATATCGACTATATGGCCTCTCTCGAAAAACTGACCGCTTTGGATATAGACATCCTGGTTATGGCTCACGTGCATGTACTGACCGGAGACGACGCCAGGAAACACATTGGGAAATCCATTGAAAGTACAGTATCTTTCAAGGAACGTATAGAAAATTATCTCAACACGTTCAGTGGTGACCGGGAAAAAGTCGTTGAGGCTATTTTTCAGGAAGATCTTGACGAGACACAACCACTGCGGCAGGACAGAAAATCTTTTTTGTTGAATTTGAATGCAAAAGTCAGGGTAATAGCCGAGAAGAAGTAACTTTTATTCTTGCGATAATCAGAATAATCCCTTATAAGGTTCCTGCCCGGAGGGCAGCAAACCAAGCGGTATTGTACCGTATTCTGATATGTCTCGTTATCGGAATCAATTCAACATGCAATTTTTATTGCGCCAAAGGATCTGTTACAAATTGAGTCTCATTGAAAGGAGATTAAAAGAGTGAACATTTTGATTTTTGGACCTAATGGAAGCGGCAAGGGAACTCAGGGTGCGATTGTTCAGAAGAAGTTCGGGGTGGTTCACATCGAGACAGGTGTCATCTTCAGGGAAAACATCTCCAAGGGAACGGAACTGGGCAAGAAGGCAAAGGGATATATCGACAGGGGAGAACTGGTACCAGATGAAATCACGGTCCCCATGATACTGAACCGTCTAAAAGAGGACGACTGCAAAAACGGTTGGCTTCTGGACGGCTTTCCGAGAAACCTGGCCCAGGCAGAGGCCCTGTATGAGGCGCTGGAGAAGGAAGGAATCAAGCTGGACTATGTTATCGAGATCATACTCGACAGGCAGACCTCCAAGAATCGGATCATGGGTCGGCGTCTATGCGCGAAGGACAACAACCATCCGAACAATATCTATATCGACGCCATCAAGCCGGCCGAGAAGAACGGGGGCTTTGTGTGCCGCGTCTGCGGCGGAGAGCTGAGCGCTCGTGCCGACGATCAGGACGAGGCGGCCATCGGCAAGAGGCATGATATCTACTATGACACTGAGACGGGAACCACCGCCGGCATCAACTATTTCAAGGAGCGGGCAGTAGTGATCGGGGTTAACGGTAAGCCCGGAGTCAAAGAGGTCAGTGAAGAACTCCTTGAAAAATTAGGATAGCAAAAATTTCAATAAAATTGTATAAAAGCCTTCCTTATTCGTACGGGAAGGCTTTTTATCTTATTATGAAGAATATACGAAATTTCAGTATAATAGCCCATATAGATCACGGCAAGTCCACCCTGGCCGACAGGATGATTCAATACTGTGGTGTGGTCGAAGACCGCAACTTCAAGAATCAGATCCTGGACAACATGGACATCGAACGTGAACGTGGCATTACCATAAAAAGCCAGGCCATAACCCTCCCCTACCGGAGCCGGGACGGTAAAGATTATATACTCAATCTTATCGACACCCCCGGTCACGTTGATTTTTCCTACGAAGTTTCACGGTCTCTCGCATCCTGCGAAGGGGTACTTCTGCTCATTGATGCGGCGCAAGGGGTTCAGGCACAAACTGTAGCGAATCTGTACATGGCCATGGAGCACGATCTGGAGATCATCCCCGTCATCAACAAGATTGATCTTCCCTCGGCTGACGTGGACAAGGTAATGGAACAGATAGATTCGGAACTCGGACTTGACCCCTACGCAAGCCTTCCCTGTTCGGCAAAAGAAGGGACAGGGATTGAAGAGATCCTTGAAGCAATCGTACAGAAAATACCGCCACCCAAAGGTGATCCGGAAGCGGAGCTGGCCACAACCATTTTCGACGCGCATTACGACCCCTTCCGTGGCACTATCATACACTGCCGTGTCTTTGAGGGTACCATACGGGCCGGTGACATAATACGTCTCATGCACGACGAGACGACTCACCGGGTCGAAGAAGTGGGTTCCTTTCTGCTCCCGCGCCAGAAGAAAGCCAGCCTCTCGGCAGGCGACGTGGGATATATCATCGCTGGCATAAAGACCGTGTCGGATGTCCAGATCGGCGACACGATCACTCTGGATAAACGCCCCCGCAAGGAGCCGCTCCCCGGGTTCAGGGAATCAAAACCCGTTGTATTCGCTTCAATCTATCCCATTGCCTCGGATGACTATGAGGAGCTGGCGATGTCTCTCGAAAAATACAAGCTGAATGACGCGTCGTTTGTATACCAGAAAGATTCGTCTATTGCCCTCGGCCAGGGGTTCCGTTGCGGATTTCTGGGTCTTTTGCATCTCGAGATCGTTCAGGAAAGGCTCGAAAGAGAGTACGACCTGTCCATCATCCTCTCCGTCCCCAGCGTCAGATACCGCTTTACGTTGAACGACGGCGAGGTACTCTATATAGACAACCCGGTTCATTATCCTGATTCCATGTCGATAGCCAAGAGTGAAGAACCCTACATCAGCGCGACCATGATGTTCCCGGAACGCTACATGGGGGCCGTCATGAAACTGTGCAAGGATAAACGGGGCGAGAATTCAACTCTCAGCTACCCCAGCCCGGGACGCATCGAACTGATTATTGAGATGCCTCTTGCCGATGTCATATACGATTTTTACGACAGCCTGAAATCCATTACACAGGGATATGGTTCTTTCGATTACGATATCATTGACTACAGGCCGAGCAGTCTTGTCCTTCTGGACATACTGGTCAATGGGGACAGGGTGGATGCTCTCTCTCAGATCGTGTACCGCGGTTCAGCCCGTGCACGCGGCCTTCGCGCGTGTGAAAGATTGAAAGAAGAAATCCCGAGACAAATGTTCAAGATAGCGATTCAGGGAGCTATCGGAGGCGAGATAGTTTCGCGCACAACCATCTCTGCGTACCGAAAAGACGTTACCGCGAAGTGCTACGGCGGCGATATAACAAGAAAGAGAAAGCTGCTGGAAAAACAGAAAAAGGGGAAGAAGCGAATGAAGATGGTCGGATCCGTCGCAATCCCCCAGAGCGCCTTTATCGCGATACTGAAATCCGACCCGACACAGTAATTCATACGTGTAGTTATGGTTCCCGGAATCTACATACATATACCCTTCTGCCTGTCCAAATGTGCCTACTGCGATTTCTATTCGGTCACTTCAACCAAAAAAATCCCCCATTTCATAGAATCCATCCTGAAAGAGATGGAACTGTATCGTGGCATTTTCGACCGGTTTGATACCCTCTACCTGGGTGGAGGCACCCCTTCCCTCCTTCACTCAGAGCAGTTAGCTGAAATCATTGAAGGTGTACACAAGCACTTCTTTGTATCTGTCGATACGCAAGTTACTATTGAGCTAAATCCCGGAGATCTCAGTCGGGAAGCGTCTGAATCACTTTTCAAGACGGGCATTAACAGGATCAATATCGGCGTACAGTCTTTTGATGATAACACTCTTGTATTTCTTGGGCGCAGGCATTCATCAATCAAAGCGATATCCGCGATAGAACACATCCGAAACGCCGGGTTTGACAACATCGGTCTCGACCTCATCTATGGAGTACCCGGGCAGGACATGAAATTGTGGATGGACACACTGAAAAAGGCCCTGTCATTCCGGCCGGAGCACCTTTCCTGCTACCAGTTAACCATAGAACCTTCAACACCACTCGGAATGAAGTTCAGGGCCGGAGAGATCGATCCCCCTGATGAGGACCTCATGTACGAGTTTTTCATGAGAACATCAGAATTGCTCGAAGCCTCCGGATAT
>CAZOHQ010000097.1:5555-7236 GCA_964579455.1 uncultured Syntrophaceae bacterium
ATGGGGATCGATCTCAAGGATTTCTCGGATAGATATCATTGCGACCTGTTGCACGGAGAGGACGAACTGGTACACAGAATTCTCGAAGAAGGCCTTATAGCCATCAGCAATAATCGTCTGTATCCCACGCGCAAGGGACTTGCCATCTCGGACAGTTTGTCATTGATAGAGCCCTGACGGCAACTTTTTTACAGAATCACAAAAACATGCTGGTCTGACCCATTTTTCCTTTGACACCGGACGCATCTTGGACTAAGGATGGGTGTATTTTAGCTTAGCTGCAAATGAGTTGCCCTGAGGGAGAAAAAACTTCATAAAAAGTATTATCCCTTTTGTTTTAATCCAAGCAACCCCTCATACAGTTCAGGCATCGAATTATCTCCAAGCACAATTTCCCGGTGCCATAGTCAGGAGAAAATGATGAAAAAAGAATTTGACTGGTTCGACAAACCCGACAACATCAAAAAGTTGAGGATCTTCAGCTACGTGATCCTTGCCCTGAGCGTCCTTGCGGAATTTTTTGTGCCCTCACATGGCGCCCAGCATCCGTGGGACAAGATACCGGGGTTCTACGCGCTGTTCGGGTTCGTCATCTGCATGGTAATGATTATCGTCTCCAAGGTGCTGGGACAGTACTGGTTAAAGAAGAGTGAGGATTATTATGACAAGTAGCTTCCTGATTCCCGCGTTCATTTTCTTCATCGGTTCCCTGATCCTGCTCGGCGTCAGAGGGAAGGCAAAACAGATTCTCATCCTTGCCGTACCCGTAATAGCCTTTTTTTACATTGCAAAGCTCAGCCCCGAGGCAACATGGACCATTCCCTTTCTGCAGTATGATCTGAACTTTCTCCATGTCGACAAACTGAGCAAGGTATTCGGGTATATCTTCTGCATAGCGTCATTCGGGAGCTTCCTCTTCGCCCTCCATATCGAGGGGAAACTGGAACACCTCTCGGCCCTTATCTATGTCGGAAGCGCCCTGGGCGTGGTCTTTGCGGGAGACTTCTTCTCCCTGTATATCTTCTGGGAATTTATGGCCGTCGCGTCCGTGATGCTGATCTGGTCACGGAAGACAAAAAAAGCTCTTGATGCCGGCTACCGGTACATCCTTGTCCACATCGTTGGAGGATTGATCCTCCTGGCGGGCATACTGTTGCATGTCCACAACACCGGTTCTCTGGCCGTCGGACGCATACAGTCCCACGATATCGCCTCATGGCTCATCCTGATAGGGTTTATGCTCAACGCCGCGGTCCCGCCACTGTCCGCGTGGCTCTCCGACGCGTACCCGCAAGGGACAGCTACAGGAAGTGTCTTCCTGAGCGCCTTTACCACCAAGACCGCCGTGTACACCATGATCCGCGTCTTCCCCGGATGGGAGATCCTGATATGGCTGGGAGCCTTCATGACGATCTACGGCATTATATACGCCATCATGGAGAACGACAGCCGGAAGATCCTCGCGTACAGCATCATTAATCAAGTGGGCTTCATGGTCTGCGGGATCGGCATCGGAACAGCCATGGCGATAAACGGTGCAGCGGCGCACGCCTTCGCCCATATCATCTATAAGCGTCTTCTCCGGATGGCCGCCCGATCCGTTCTCTACATGACGGGCAAAACAAAATGCACCGACCTGGGTGGACTCTACAAGACCATGCCCCTGACGCTCATCTGCTCC
>CAZOHQ010000098.1:0-7148 GCA_964579455.1 uncultured Syntrophaceae bacterium
CACCCCAATCCTGGAATTCCAGCCAAGTGCCCCGAGAGATACATCTAAAGAAATAACAAAGCACACGATGGATCTGATTGAAGCCGGTGTTATAACCGGCAAAAAAAAGACCCTTCATCCTGGCAAAATAATCTCAAGTTTTTGCATGGGTACCAAGCGTTTATATGACTATATTGATAATAACCCTCTCTTTGAGTTTCATCCTGCTTATTATGTAAATAACCCTAGTTTAGCTCACACATTACAGTTTAACAAATTGTCTCAGCACACACCATAAGACAGATTGTTACAGTCGAAACATCAAAAAGAAATTATCATGTTTGTATCAGGAAAACCTAAAGGCCTGGAGTTATATGAACATTCACTCCAGATGCAGGGTAAGAGACAGAGGGCTGATTTCTTGACAAACCTGGACAATAGAGATACATTCCCGCCTCCGTTTTAATTAATCTTGGATAAATTCAATCTGTTGCCGGGGATTTAATCCGGTTTGACATATTCGGGAATGTACGAAAACCTCCTTTGGAATCCCTTAAAGTGAAAAGCGACACGGGGTTTTGAGGAGCTTGGGAAATATTAGGGTAGAGTTTTTTACATAATAAGCAGTTTTGCCGGACATAAGAAGAATTTTACATGTCAGCATTTTAGACACGTCGTAATCACGTATATGCTGATTGACTAAATTGCGGAGACAGGACGCAAGTATATCAAAGTCAAAGAGCAAGAAGAGAACGATCGCAGGATAGATCAGATTCATCTTTGTGATGAATGTTGTCATTGTGTCATCTTCAGGTGGCGCACATTTTAATCAGGTTTGAGCGGTTCATATTTCAAGTCACGACTGTTAGTATGAATCCATGACTTATGTAAACCGCTGTATACAGGGTTATATCTTTGTGATTTTCATCTTTATTTCTTCTTAACCCCTTCTTCTCACAGTGGATGCCGTGCCCCGCGGGCATGGTAAGAGTTCGGCGGATTTGCCGTCTGAACAGGCATGAATTACTCCGGAGTTGCGTTGTCTCCATACCAACTGTACCCGGGGAATAATATAAGGTGCAGGTTTCGTACTTTGTGAAATCAGGAATATTGGATGAATAAAGAAATTGTTGTTTTCGGTGATGCTCATTATTCAAAAAACTGGGATACTATAGAAACGTGCCTGAAAGAATCTCCCCTCTCTGCAGAGGTATTTCTGAATCCCAACAAAGAGTTGAGAAATTTCATCCGGAGAGTCAATGCGTCTTCAGAAGTGGGCATGGTAGTTAATAACGGGGATTCAGTGGATTATCATTATGATGACTACAGGACCTTCACACAGATCGTACGGCGAAAAGCCGACCATAACCGAACATCCAACTGGGCGCACTTCAATGCCATTGTGAAGCAGTTGAACAAGCCGTATGCTGCGGTTCTGGGGAACCACGATTATCGGAAAGAGCCGTACAACTATCATTTGTGGGGCACCGACCATGTCAATCTCACCTCCAGGGAACGGGAACCGTTCAAAAACAGGATCGGACACCATTCTTTTCGGGGGCCCCTGGAACTATCCTCAATCATGGTTAACCTCAAAAAAATCAATCCCCTTGCAGACTCCCCGGTGTATGAAAAGGCAAAATCTCTGATTTTCGGAAAGTATCATTGTGTTTTCTTGAACAATGGACCGGATGCCTTGGTACGATGGCGCAACTTCTTCAGATATGTCGGTAAAAATTTAATACCGCCGGCCCTTTCCTTCGATCTTGACGGACTGAACAGGCATGATCTGGCTTATGTAAAATCATGTCTTTCCCGGAGAAGCGCTGAGCACTTTCTGATTTTTCAACATGGTCCTCTCATCAACTCCAACGGCAACGGCACCCGCAACAGGACATATCAACTGACCACTACCGCTTTCAGCAAATCTGCGGCACGTCAGAACATTGCTCTCAGCACCATATTGCGTGGCGGAGGAAGCCTGTTGAAACTACTGAGACAAACCAGCAAGAACGTGACAATGGTCTGCTCACACACCCATACCGCAAAGTACTTCTTGATCCATAAGTCCTCCCTGACCGCTCGGGAGGTCTCCGCAGATGAATTGAATTGTGAGAAGGACAACCCTTTCTACATTAAACAGGTCACCACGTTACCTCTGGGTGTTGTCTCCAGAAATCCGGGGGGGTTAAAAACGGGGTTCTTGAAGATCAATGATCATGAGTTCAAAGAAATTGTTTTAAACAATTATGATAAACAGGTATAATTCCGCCCCGTGGTCTTCTGAAGACCATCGGTTGCGGTACAAACAGAACCCTGCCCCGGCAGGGTGTGGCTTGGTACTGTAAGCCGGACTTTTTACGAAACCATCCATTTTGAATTGAACAGCGAGCGCATTCCCCGCTACTTGCGGCGGGGTAAGCGAGCGAATAAAAAACAAATAAATTCCTTAACAATAGAAGATTCACCGCAACTTGTTGCGGGAAGCTTCAATTGGAGGAGCTCCAATTGGACTGAAAAGATGATTCAACTGAAATTTTCAGTAGGTATATGCCTCGGCGCGTCAACCATTTCCCTTGTCAAGGTCCCCTGTATCCCCGGAAACCGGAAACCCGATGTGATCAACCACACCACAAGTTGGTCTTTGCCCCATGAAGGAAATCCCCGAAAAGCACTGATAACCCTGTTGGGAAAAGCCCAGATAAATCCCAATGACTCCATTGTTGTGACAGGACGCAAATTTAAAGAAACCCTGAATCTTACCTCAATTACAGAACCACAAGCGGTTGAACTTGCGTACCGAGAACTCCAGCCTTCCATCGGCGAACCATGCTCCGCGATTGTGTCGGCCGGTGGCGAAAACTTCCTGGCTTATGTCCTGGATGACAACGGAAACATTGCCAATGTCGTCACCGGAAACAAATGTGCATCCGGTACCGGTGAGTTTTTTTTACAGCAAATCAAACGTATGGATATTTCTTTAGGCGATACCCATACTATGGCCGAAGAAAAACCCTTCCATGTCTCAAGCAGATGTGCCGTATTCTGCAAGTCGGACTGTACCCATGCTACTAACATCGGGGTTCCCAAGGAGCAGGTCACGGCTGGAATATGCCGGATGATGGCAAATAAGATATTGAAATTGTTAAAAAGGGTCAAAAAAAGCCATGTCATGCTGATTGGGGGCACGGTACACAACCGGCAGATGGTGAGGTATTTAGAAAGGGAAATCGATCATCTCATTGTCCCCGAAACGGCAACCTGTTTTGAAGCACTGGGTGCAGCCGTGTACGCGTCGCGAAACACGACGCGATCCTACGCCGGCTATGAAACACTCTTTCACTCGGAAGAAAGAAGGCTTGAGTCTCTTCCCGCCCTGCGTTTTTCCGAAGAGCTGGTCCAATTCAAAACCCTCATAAAGACAGATATCAAGACCGGTGACGCCTGTATTCTGGGTCTGGATGTCGGATCCACCACCACAAAAGCCGTTCTCATCAGAAGTTGTGACAATGCAATCCTCGAGTCCGTTTACCTTCGAACAAACAGTGATCCAATCGGGGCCTCAAAGAACTGTTATAGAGCACTGCTGAAAATGATAAGTGAGAAAACCGATCCCGCCACCATCAGGATCACCGGCCTTGGTGTTTGCGGATCCGGCAGACGCATTGCCGGTCTCCACGCAAACTCACAGGGTGTTATCAATGAAATCACGGCCCATGCAACCGCCGCGCTCTATTTTGATCCACAGGTGGAAACCATCCTCGAGATCGGAGGACAGGATGCCAAATATACATTCATACATAATGGTGTTCCATCTGATTATGCCATGAACGAGGCCTGTTCAGCCGGCACCGGTTCATTTCTTGAAGAATCCGCCGGTGAAACCCTGGGCGTCCGGATGGAAGATATAGCCGGTCTGGCCCTGAAGGGGAAGAGGCCGCCGAATTTCAATGACCAGTGTGCCGCTTTTATCGGTTCCGACATAAAAAGCGCCGTTCAGGAGGGGATGTCTCAGGAGAATATCCTTGCGGGTCTGGTCTACTCGGTCTGCCAGAACTATTTGAACCGCGTAATGGGGAATCGTCCTGTGGGCGGAAAAGTGTTCATGCAGGGGGGCGTCTGTTATAATAAAGCAGTTCCACTTGCCATGGCCGCCCTCCTGGAATCTCCCATCATTGTCCCGCCGGAGCCCGGATTGATGGGCGCCTTTGGAGTGGCCCTTGCGGTAAAAGAAAGAATAAACGAGGGGCTTTTGCTCCGCGGTGATTTTAAGTTAACAGATCTTATCTGGAGAGAGGTGGAATACCACAAACCTTTTATCTGCAAAGGAGATTCCCAGTCGTGTGACAGGGGCTGTGAAATCTCCGTGATCGGCATTGAAGGAAAGAAGATCCCCTTTGGCGGCGCCTGCGACAGATATTATAACCGGCTGAATTCCGGCCGGAGACCCGTCGATGCGACAGACCTTGTCGTTGCGCGACAAAAGGTGATTTTCACGAATTCAGGCAATTCCCCGCATCGAACCGGCACAACCGGGATTCGCAAAACGGTCGGAATAAACCGAAGTTTCATGGTCCATACCTACTTCCCACTTTTTTCGACCTTTTTCTCCGAAGCCGGTTTTAATATTGAGATGCCTGATTCCCCGGATCCCGAAGGAATTGAAAAGATAGAAGCCGCCTTTTGTTTTCCGGCCGAACTGTGTCATGGCTTTTTTTCTTCGCTGCTAGGCGCGCCGACGCCCGTGGACTTTCTGTTTCTCCCCCATTTTAAGGCGGTCCCCGATTCAGGGGGTGAGTTTCACTCTCAACTCTGCCCCATTGCCCAGGCTGAACCCTATTATCTGAAAACGACCTTTGCCGATGAACTTAATGCAATACAAAAAAAGGGAACCCGGGTTGTATCCCCGGTACTGGATATGACACGGGGCATGAGCTGTGTGGAAGACGTGCTCTATAAAACGGCTCTAACCATGGGAGTTCCAAAAATAAAGATCCGGACCGCCATAACAAGAGCACTCCGGGCCCAAACGGATGCTTTTGCAAAAATAAAGCACATGGGACGGCAATTCCTCGATGACCTTGAAGAGCATCCCCATAAGATCGGTATTGTCATTTTCGGCCGGTCATATAACAGTTTTGCTCAAGAGGCCAATAAAGGTATCCCCGGCAAGTTTTCCTCACGGGGGTATCCGGTTGTGCCGTTTGATTGTCTGTCCTTTGATACGGAGCAGGGCAAGGCCGGTCTTTACTGGGGGATCGCCCAGCAGATCTACAAGGGTGCGGAGATGGTTAAAAAACACCCCCGGCTTTTCCCGGGATTCATAACCAATTTCTCGTGCGGTCCCGACTCTTTTCTCATCAGTTACTTCAGAGACTTAATGGGCAAAAAACCCTCCCTGACACTGGAGTTGGACAGTCACACCGCCGATGCCGGTCTTGAGACCAGAATCGAGGCCTATCTGGATATTGTCTCCATGTTTCAACACCCGAAGGATACGGGGGAAGAGAAGGGTGGACATCCCTTTGTCCCTGCCCGGATTTGCCGCAAGGCTGATCAGCTAACATTCATTTCATCCGCAGGGGAAGAGATTCCACTGAGCGGTGGAAACGTAAAGATCATGATTCCTTCCATGGGGAAATATAATACGGAAGCATTCGCCGCGGTTTTCAGAAACCTTGGATTCAATGCCCAGGCACATCCGGCGGCTGACGAACATATTTTAAAATCAGGAAAAGCACACACCCTCGGCAAAGAATGTCTGCCGATGATTTTAACGACGGGGATGCTTCTGAATGCCATCCGGACAAAAAAAGAGGATGAGAAACTGGCTTTCTTTATGGTCACGGCTTCTGGACCGTGTCGTCTGGGACAGTATGAAATTTACATGAAAGATCTCATCGAAAAGCTTGCAGTTCCGGATGTCGCTCTTTTGTCTCTGTCATCCGGCGCGGGGTACGCGGGGCTGGGGGTAAATGCCCAAAAAATGATGTGGTGGGCCGTATTGATTTCGGACGCCATTGAAGACATCCGTTCCGTAATCCTGGCCAATGCCGGGGATGTTGACAGGGGTCTCGAAATTCTTGAGGAAGAGTGGCGTAAGATAATAACCATTATTGAATCAGGCCGGCTCGATTCCTTGAAGCTTGCCATCTCTTCCTGCTCGGAACAATTGAACGCCATTCCCATGAAGGTCCCCATTGAAGAATTGCCGGTAATCTCCCTGATTGGAGAAATATTTGTTCGGAGAGATTCCCTTTCCAGGCGGTTTATTACCGAACGCCTTGCAACATCAGGTTTTGCCGTAACGTGCGCTCCTGTTGCGGAGTGGGTATATTATATCGATCTCATGCTCAAAAAGGGATTATTAAACAAAAAGCTGTCAACACTCGAATATCTTGAGGCAAAATTCAGACGACAATTTTTGAACGGCATCGAAAACAGGGTTCAATCGACTTTCAAGAGGTCGGGTATGTACCATGGAGAAACAATAGCAATAGACACCATCGTTTCCAAGGCATCCCCGTTCATTTCCCTGGACCTGGCGGGAGAAAGTATCCTGACGGTGGGAAATGCACTGAATGCTATTGCTCGTACCGCATGTGGTGTCATCTCCATTGGTCCCTTCGGCTGCATGCAAAATCGGGTTGCCGAATCTGTTCTCAACAAGACAATGACCCGTGATGCAAAAATTGCCGCCAGTCCGGAGTATCCGGAGCTTCAAACCATACTCGCCGGTCTGGAATACCTGCCGTTCCTTGCCATCGAAAGTGACGGCATGCCGTTTCCCCAGATCATTGAAGCGAAACTGGAAACATTTTTATTGCGGGCCAGACGATTGCACCATAGAATGTTGGAATCTTCAGACAGTGTAGAACTGCAAAGTTTCAAGAGGTCAAGTGCCGTATAGGGCAGGTCTTATTTTCTTCTATTCTCACCATCCCTTCAGTTACTTGCCCCGTATGCTATGCTGCCCATACATTGTATGGACAGCGCAAGGAGGTGAAAACTCCCCTTTCCATATAACGAATAGAGGGGTGCGCGCCCGCATCATCGCCATTATTTGTTCAGGAACCGGAAATATTGGTACATCTTGGACAGGACCTTTACCGCCCTTTCCGGGTTCTGGTAGAAGACACTTTTGTAGCCACAGTTTTCTACATTATATA
>CAZOHQ010000099.1:0-7138 GCA_964579455.1 uncultured Syntrophaceae bacterium
CCACAATTATTTCAAAGTCATAATAATATCAGCATACTTTTTCTCTATGAATTGACGAATAGAATAACCAACCTAATCGCCAGCATCAGAGATATTCACAAAACAAAGGTAAAAAAGGGAGAATTCTGAGTTAAAATGTAGTATAATACTTTGCTATAAATAATGAATCTGCCGCCACAATCAGTGGGGTATCTCCAATGAGTTCCATCGACTAAAACAACCCAAAGAAACTGATTGTTTGTGCCATTGAGAAACATCATTGTATTCTTTTTCAGCGAGTGTCATTGACGTAATGTTTCTCGAAGGAAGGGGATTTCATATATGAGACTGATCTATGCCGCCGATATTCATGGAGCATTTGAACGGGTCAAGGCGCTTCTGTCCGAAACCGTGGCCGATCTGTACATTATCGCCGGAGATCTCATAGATATCCCCTTTTACACCATGAATACCGCAATCAACTATCACGAGCTGCAATCCTTTTTTCACGGTCTACGCTTTCGGATGAAGAAAGAGAAAATGAATATAGATAACTTTGTGGATGAACTGCTCGATATGCCCGATACCTCAGAAGAGATTGAAGAGAAGGGCTCAAAGTATCAGCAGTACACCATCCGTGCCCGGCGTGTCCTTCAGCAGAAATACAAGGTACTGGAGAATATAGCAGCCATGAAGCAGACGACCCCCATCTTTTCACTACCGGGGAACTACGACATGGATCTGAAACACACTTCTCTGCACGAGAGGGACCTGCACCTCCACTGGTACAATGTCCAGGGATTGAAAATTGCCGGCTATGGAGGGGCAAACATCTGGACCCCCGGTATTCCGGAGCGGTATGTGGTGGACTATCAGGACGGCAAAGGCTCCTCAATCAATCGAAATGAAATGATTACTTTTTTCAAGGCCGTTAATCCCGATGTAATCGTAACCCATCAGCCCGCCCACGGGATTCATGACCGTGTGATGCAATTTGGCCCGTCCGGATCCACGGCCCTTCGCAGTTTCTGCGATAGCAACCCGGTCCTGGCCTGTCTGACCGGTCACATTCACGCGGACTGGGGATTCCAGATCAGCGAAAAGACCATCTATCTGAATCCATCCAACTTTGGTGAGGTGACACTCCTGACCGGCGGAGTATCGGAGGGAGGATTCTTTTATGTTCTGGAGTTTGATAGCCACACCGTCCAGAAAATCATCTTTAAAAAACTGGTAGACAACCGGATATACGACATAATCGATTATATCCGGGAAAAGGGGCAATGGGTCGAAAAGATCATCGATCAGGAACGGTATAACGCCCTGAAGGCCGGGGATAACTTCGATATGAAAATCAAGAAGTGTTCCCACATCCCTGAGATCGAGCTCTATAATGAGATCAAGGAGTTCTACCGGATGTCCCAGACGGACGAAACAGAGGAACGACTGGACAAACTGGAGGAAGTGGCGCAACGTATCGAAGAGAAAATCCAGGATGACATAGGGATGGATGTCCTCGGCTCCACCAATATGGGCGTTTGCCAGGCCGGTTCGGACATTGATTTTGTCCTGTATATCCGATGCCCTGAAGGCGTTACCGATCTGAGCGAAAGTACTCAATACAAAAAGGCCCAGTCGCTTCTGGAAGAGATCCTCAGACCTGATTATGCCTTTCAGCTAATGGATTGCATCGACCTTGGGGTGGTGGAAAGAGCAATCCGTGAAAAGAATTACGAATGCGAAATGACACAACGCTTCGTGTCCTATCGTTCCATTTGCCGCCCCATTAATTACCGGGTGATCTCTCCCGTGGAAGATCTTCTCAACAAGGATATGGAATATCGCTTAGAACTGGAAGGCAGCGTCCAGTCATACTTGAAGATCTTCATCAACACCTCTCAACATACGCGTTCCTTCGATAAATACGAAAGCCGGCTTAATGCCATCGGCATCAAGCTTCCCGAATCCATTCGACAAAAGGTCATCGACTATCTTAACCGGGATGGCAATTCGAATTGCCCATAGAAACAGTGCAACCATTCAGCCCTCATGTACAAAGGATAAAGCGAACCCCGAAACAGATTGCTATTAATCTGCGATAAGGTTCTAGATTACAATCTATAGTTTATTCAGCAGATTGTTATTGTTGAATGATTTTTCGATACACCGGAAGAATGTATGCTGAGTGCCCGGTGGTACATGCCGCAATTTTTATAGAGTGCCTACCCACAGAACCACAGCAAATCCACTCGCTCTATTCGAGATGGTTTCTCTCTGCTGGATTGACCAGTAATGAACCGAATCACCTTCGTCAAGCTTTATGACCTCCCCACCGTGGGAAAGCTCCACCTTCCCTTTCAGTACACAGAGCACCTCCTGGGTATTTTTAACATTTTTCCTTGCGGGGATGCTTGCGCCCGGTTCAATGGCAATTACCGAACTGTCGATTACCCTCCTGCTTTCCGGCGAGAAGAAACGCCGTGTTATGAAGCCAGATGCGGGAAATTCAACGTCTTTCCATTCCGTCGATCGCATTGTGACAAGCATTTCCTGTTTTTCGGCCTGTTTGAGCACGTCCCCAGCCTTTATTCCTACGGCATTGCAGATATTTACCAGCGTATACACCGACGGTGAATTGACATCATTCTCCACCTGGGAGAGAAACCCTTCCGATATGCCCGCCTTTTCGGATACGGTTTTCAGCGTGAGCTTTCGTTTCTTTCTTTCGTCTCTCAATATAGAGCCTAAATTCATATCGGTATCTTTCTTTTTCTATTAGTTAATATTGTGTATATGTAAAAATATATCATTACATAATATTTGATGTCAATTAATTATTGACATTTGTGTCAATATTTGTTGATATAAAATTGTTGGGGTACTCACGGTTTGCAGTGCGAGTATCAGTCTGCGCCTTTCGTGCTGCTCAGTGGATTCCTCGATTGTAACGGGGGAAAGGCAATGATTACGGCCGATGATGGCCTTGATCTTCCTAAAAAAGCAAAAAGGAGTGGGACATGATTGGGTTGACAAATGAGGAGCAAATGCTGGCGGAGACTATGTACAAGTGGGCCGTCAAGGAGATTGCGCCACTGCAGGAAAAGATCGACGAAGAGGACTGGTTTCCCGACGATTTTTTCAAGCAGCTCGGAGAATTGGGTATGCTGGGAATCACCATTGACGAAGAGTACGGTGGTTCAGGACAGGGGATCATGATGCAGGTCCTTGCCATTGAACAACTGAGCAGGATCTCGCCTGCTCTCGGCATGACATACGGTGCCCATTCGAATCTGTGCGCAAACAATATCCACAAGAACGGTAACGATGCCCAGAAGAGCAAGTATCTTCCGCCCCTGTGCACAGGAGAGCACATAGGCGCGTTGTGTCTTACGGAACCGAATGCCGGTTCCGATGCCCTGGGCGGCATGAGAACCGTAGCGAAAAAAAAGGGCGATACCTATGTCATGAACGGTACAAAAATGTTTATCACAAACGGGAGCATCGCCGACACCCTTCTGGTCTACGCTAAAACGGCGCCTGAATTGGGCCCGCACGGGATAAGCGCGTTTATTGTCGAAGCCGATTCACCCGGTGTAACGGTCTCAAGAAAGCTGAAGAAATGCGGCATGCGGGGTTCACCCACCTGTGAGCTCAGCTTTGAAGATGTGGAGGTCCCTGCCGAAAACCTGCTTCAAGCGGAAAACTGTGGCGTCGCGGTTGTGACATCCGGTCTGGCGTATGAAAGGATCTCACTTGCCGGAGGCTCTCTCGGGATTTCGGAACAGGCCCTCGAATATTCGATTCAGTATGCGAAGGAAAGGGAACAGTTCGGAAGACCAATTAAAGACTTCCAGATGATTCAGCAGAAGATCGCGGACATGTACTGCCTTGTGGAGGCATCGCGGGGACTGGTGTATGGAGCAGCCCGTTTCGCCGACGGACCTGAGGGAAAGATGGGCGGAAAAGGAACGGAGCTTGACAAGCTTGCCGCCGCCGCCATCCTTTTTGCAGCTGAGTCTTCCACAAAGGTCGCATGTGATGGCGTCCAGATCCATGGTGGCTACGGCTACTGCCTTGAATATCCGATTCAAAAGCTGTGGCGGGACGCGAAATTATATGAAATCGGCGCGGGAACATCCGAAATTCGCCGCATGATTATAGCACGGGAGCTTCTTCGATAAGACACAAGACTATACTGCAGTGAAATGGTATTTCAGAAAGGCTTAAAAAAATAATTTCGAGGAAGAGCGGAGCCCTGATCTTTGTATCGGGGCTCCGTTTATTTTGAGTCGTGGATCAGAGGTCTTTGCCGTTCGCGTTTTTCCATTCAAGATACTTTGCAATTGAGTAAATACATTCCTGTACGTTTGCAAAAACAGGAAGTCCCGCATTCCTGAAGGTGGAGAACATGGAAACCCGGGCCTTTTCCATTTCAATATTGTTCTGAGAATATCTCGACAGGACAGGGATAACCGGTTTTTTTAATTTCTTTATAGCCTCTACTATATATTTCGGTCCGCTCTCTATCTGATCTTTTTGGAACGCGCTGATAAAATCGACGGAAAAGAAGGGGATGATGATATCGATACTGTCGTCGCTGTCCAACGCCTCCATGGTGTGGGCCATTATCTTGAAGTCGAAGCCGAACATTCCGAGGTCCACGGGATTTGAGGTAGAGGTGTTCACATCGCTGATTTTTTCTCCGATGCTCTTCTGGGTTTCTATCTGCAGTTCCGGTACCGATAATCCTCCGAGAGTCGCAAGATCGGTAAAGGTCACCGCCGCGCCGCCACCCGCCGCGAGAAAGCCGACCCGCGGCCCCCGCGGTTTCTTATCTCCCGTTCCCAGCATTATAAGATTAATCATCTGCTCAAAATTTTCGACCACAATAGCCCCGTGCTGACGCATGGCCGATTCCCATAAGCGGAAATCACTTGCCAAGGCCCCCGTGTGACTTGCCGCAGCCTTTGCGCCCACGTCGGTCATCCCGCCTTTGAGAAGCACAACCGGCTTGGTATCGGTCGTCCGCTTCAGGATATCCAGGAAGGCCCTCGGTTCCTTGAGGTCTTCGATGTATCCCGCAATGACACGAATTTTTTCGTCCTTCGCGAAATATTCCAGATAGTCTTCGGCCCGTATGTCGATCTGATTTCCGTAAGAGACGACCTTGTTCAGTCCGAGACAGCAGGCGATGGCCGCACGCACGAAATTGGTGGTTACTCCTCCCGACTGTCCCAAAAAGGCAACTTCCATCGAGGAGTTCTCCTCAATACTGAATCCGAAGCTAATCCCCCCTTCGGGACAATATATGCCGATACCGTTGGGACCGACAATCCTGATTCCGTCATTACGGGCAATCTCGAGGAGTTCTTCTTCCAGGTCACGATTACCGGCCTCGCCGAATCCGGCGGTAAAAAAATGTATAAATTTGATCTTTTTCCGTGCAGCGGCCTTCATAATTTCCAGAGACCCGCTGACGGGAGCGGTAACAATGGTGAGGTCGATTCCCTCAGGAAGGTCATCGATGGAGGCGTAAAATTTTACTCCGTCAATTTCATCGTACTTCGGGTTTACCGGATAAATATCCCCTTTGTACCCTATCATTTTCAATATATGGTAATAGGGAAGTTTTCCCCCTCCGACCTTTGCCGAGGCACCGATTACAGCAATACTTTTCGGATAAAACAAGCTGTCGAGATCCACCCAAACTCCCCCCATTCTGAATTTGTGAAATTCATCTAGTACTAACACCCCATATAGTCAACAAAAAAACTTTCCGGTGACATCCTGCTTAATGGGAACCCTGCAAAAGATATTTCCGATAAATTGACGAAAAAATGCACTCTTTAATTCTTCAACCTTTCATCCCCTGCCTGCCCGCTTTCACGATTTCCTCGCGCAATTCATAGTAACGGACAAGGGCCTTTATCGCCCTGGCGGCGCGTTCGGGACCGGGGAAGACAGGAAAGCTCCGGCTGAGAAGCTCCTGTATGAAATGATCACTGAAACTGCGGTATGTATAGCCGACGACCGGTTTGTGATACTCTTTCAAGAGGCCGGCAATGGCATCACAACAGACAGTGATGAATTTTTTGCTTTCTATATCGATCTCCTCTTTGGACATGCCCATAAGAGCCATCGATTGCTCCACCATTTCCGAGGGCATGAGAAAATACATGAGAAGGATGTCCGTATTTTCTTCTTCAAGGAGCGCTTTCGGGATACCCGAAAAGAAGTCCATCCAGTTCTTGCTGAAAGTGATATCCACCGGGTTTTGAATACTTCCCGTATGGGGTACGAAGGCGGACAGTTTTGCGGTGGTTTCATCTGAGAAATCGGGTAATTCAAGTCCTATCCTTCCGCAGATATCCGCGGCCTCCGCGCCCGGTCCACCGGAATGGGTCTGAATCACCACCTTGCGTCCTCCCGGTTGGGGCAGATTTCCGAGAACCCAGCAAAAATCGAATAATTCCGTTACGGAATTGGCCCGTATAACACCGCTTTGCCTGAACACCCCGTCATACAGGCGATCCGGCCCGGCCATTGCCCCGGTATGGGAAAACACCGCTTTTTTACCCGTTTCCGACCCACCCACATAATAGGCGACAATGGGTTTATCGGGGATAATCGACCGGGCAGCCTCAATAAATTCTCTCCCCCTCCGTATGCCCTCTATGTAGAGCGCGATTACCCGTGTATGGGGGCATGAACCGAGGTACTCCATGCAATCCACAATATCTACATCCGCTTCGTTTCCCACGCTGAAGGCCGTACTGAATCCAAGACGGTACTGCGAGAGATAGTTAAATACCTGGGTCACGAAACTGCCGCTCTGAGACGCCATCCCGATATAGCTCGGAGTGCTCTCATACCGGAGGAATGTTGTATTTAATTTATGATGGGGATTCGTTACGCCAAGGCAGTTGGGTCCGATAAAACGTATACCGTGTCTGTTTGCGATTTTGATGAGTCTTTTTTCCAGAGCCGCGCCATCTCCACCCGACTCTTTGAACCCTCCCGAGATGACAACGACATGTTTGATTCCCCTCTCCCCGCACGCTTCCATTGTCTCGCATACGATCTTCGTGGGTAACACCATCACGGCAAGATCCGGAATCTCAGGAACATCCAGGACACTCTGATACGCTTTCAGCCCCTG
>CAZOHQ010000100.1:0-7110 GCA_964579455.1 uncultured Syntrophaceae bacterium
AGCGCCTCCGCGATCGGGAACAGCGGGGCTTTACCGATCCCGCCGCCGACACAGATGACCGTTCCGTACTTCTCAATATGCGTTGGCTGACCCAGTGGTCCCACCACATCGAGGATCGATTCGCCAACATCCATCTGCGACAGCTGCCCGGTGGTCTTGCCGGCAGTCTGATAGATCAGGGTGATCGTGCCGGCTTCGGGGTTGGCATCAGCGATGGTCAGCGGGATCCGTTCACCGAATTCGTCGATCCGCAGGATGATGAATTGGCCCGCCCTGCGTTTCTTCGCAATCAGATCGGCCTCGATCACCATTATTTTATGCATGCTCACTCTCCTGGAAGTCACTTTCTGAAAAACTCCCCAATTATAGCTTACTATATGGATAACTCTTTTGGATGTCAAGGGTATATTGGCCCCCGAATTGTAATTGACAGCAGGCTGTCTATTCCCTATCATACCGCATTTGCGCAGCGCAGAAGCTATGATAAAAACAGAGATGAACAGGACAATGAAAAATCGCAACTCCAGACTGATCTTACGAGTCGGTGTGGCAACGCTCTGCCGGGTTGTGTTCAATACTGTCCGACGGTTTGTCTATCCCTTTGCACCTGCCCTCTCGCGGGGCCTCGGTGTTCCGCTCCCTGCCGTCACTTCTCTCATAGCGGTCAATCAGTTTACGGGTATCTTGGGTCCTTTCTTTGCTCCCCTTGGGGATCGCTGGGGATACAGGATTATGCTTCTTGTCGGGCTGGCGCTTTTATCGCTGGGGATGCTGGCAGCAGGATTTCTTCCCTTTTACGGGGTTGTTCTTATTGCCCTTTTTATGGCCGGACTCGGTAAAAATATTTTTGATCCAGCGATCCAGGCCTATGTCGGAGATCGCGTGCCGTATGCAAGGCGCGGGTTTGTAATCGGGATCATGGAGATAGCCTGGGCCGGTAGCGCCCTTGTCGGTATCCCGCTCATGGGCCTTTTGATCGAGCATATGGGCTGGCGGGCGCCCTTCTTTGTTCTGGGCGGATTGGGACTGATGGGTCTGGCAGTTCTCGGAGCGTTGATACCTGCAAAGAGTGGCAGGCAGAAGGGTTACGATACTCCTGCTACTCCCCTCGCTGCCTGGCGGCAGCTGGCTGGGAATCGTGCCGCTCTGGGTGTGCTCGGCTTTGAATTTTGTCTCGCTGTCGCAAACGACAATTTTTTTGTTGTCTATGGGGCATGGCTTGAGGGAAGATTCGGACTGAGTCTCGTCGCTCTCGGAATGGCAACAACGGTTATCGGCGTGGCCGAACTTCTGGGCGAGGGGCTCACGGCATTTCTTTCAGACCGCATCGGGTTGCGTCGTTCGGCAGTCATAGGTCTTGCCCTTTCGGGCCTCAGCTATGTTCTACTACCCTGGTGTAGCTCGACTCTGACGATGGCGCTGTTTTCCCTCTTTATAATATTTTTAACCGTTGAATTTACCGTCGTTACCAGCCTTTCGATTTGCACCGAAATCCTGCCGGGAGTGCGGGCGACCATGATGTCGGGCTATGTGGCGGCGGCAGGGATAGGGCGCGTCGTCGGGGCGCTTCTTGGCGGACCGGTCTGGCTCATGGGTGGAATCGAAGCAACGGCAGCCGTCTCTGTGGCAATCACCGCCCTGGGTCTCATATCTCTGGTCTGGGGGTTGCGAGGGTGGAGACCGTGATCCCGCAGCTACTGAAAAATAAAATATATTGACAACAGTACTGTTATCTTTTTATTTAATAATCTCAGGTGGCCGACAATCCCAAATGATTCTTCAGGAAAGTGATCATTTCATGTATCGCTTTTTCGAAATATTCCCCTTCGTAGATGCCAAAGTGCCCTATCGGGTATGACCTTACCTCCGCTTTGTCGCCCAATGCCTCCGCCGCTCGTTTATACGAGTCCGGTGCCGCGAGATTATCTTTTTCGCAGGCCAAAAAGAGTACCGGACACTGTACCTTTTTTGAAGCCTCGACAGGGTCCGGCCCGTGCTTCATGAAAAACAGACGCGCGCAGACTTCATTCTTGAATGTATTCGAATTTTGCATAAGTCTGGAATATCCTTCGACGGCTCCCGGTGCGGTGAACATGGCGACGCTTCCGGGTCTGCCCACAATAGGGAAGGTGTGCGGAGAGAGGCCGATTCGAGACCGTCCCTTATCGCGCTGGGCATGAATGAGGAGACGGAGGAAGAAACCATAGCCTTCACGCTGTATGTATAATTTGCTGTCCGCTTTGTGATCGATTGCGGCGCATTGGGTGATAATGGCGGCGATTCTCTCATCTTCGGCGGCAATGACCAATCCGTATCCCCCGGCAGCTGAGGTACTCCATAGTGTGATTCTCTCGGCATCAATCTCGTTTCGGCTTCGGGCATAATCGATCGCTGCGCGCAAATCCTCAAGTTGATACGAGACATCGAAGACTTGCCTCGGCTCGCCGTCACTTTCACCGAAATGCCGATAGTCATAGGTAAGTACAGCCAACCCGGCTTCGACGAAGCGCACCGCATATGGTTCCAGTATACAGTCCCTGGTACCGCCGAATCCGGTACTCATAATAACGCATGGAACAGGCCTTGAAATATCCTCCGGCAGATAGAGCCATGCGTGTATATTCATTCCACCCACGGGGAATTGTACGTCATAACGGTATGTCGGTGACTCTATGCTGTCGGTGAGATCCTCTGATTGTCTGTTGATTGGTTGCCTGGGGACCGACAAGACCGGAAGAAAGATAATGACGATCAGATACATCAAAACAATACCAATCCAAAAACCAAACCCCATAAGAGCGCCATTTAAAATCGTCATTTTTCGCCTCCCGCGTTCGGTTCATCATCGGATCGCACCAGTAATCCAAAGAAAAAAAGTGTGCGCATCTGCTTTTGAAACTCGCCGTAATCTGAAAAGATCGTTTTCCAGCTTTCATCCCGAACGATTCCGTTGAGTCTTTCGGTAACGAGCCAGATCAATTCCGGAGAAAGATCGGAACGGATTTCGCCCTTTTCCTGAGCTTCAGTAATATTTTTCAGATAGCGCCGCTTTGCCTCTTCAACAACATCTTCAAGAGTCAACAATTCGTGGATGAATTCGTCCTTCATGTGAGAAAAGAACTCTATGCGCCATTGAGTCATCAACTCTATTTTCTCTGGAAAGGAAATATTCATGGCGCTGATTTCATCGAATCGTGCGAATCCAATTTCGATCAGTTCGTCTCTGATGTGCCGGATCAAATCCACTTTGTTCGTGAAATATTTGTAAAACGTAACTTTGCTTACCCCGGCTGGTTGACAGATTTCTTCGACCGTTACCCGCTTTGTCCCGAAACGGGAGAAGAGATCGGTAGCTGTTTTGATAATCTGGGGTTGCTTCTTTGATTTTTTCATGGCATCAGTTTACTTAATTATAAATAACAAACGATATTCGTATTCCATATACTATATCGTAAACTTTACGTCAAGATGATATAGAAAAAATGTAATCATGCATCTTGGCAATTTCCTGTTCGAATATACCCACTTTCTCAGACATGGCGGATTGCATTACGAAACACTCTTTGATAAGCTCCGTAAAGTTAGCTAATTATTGAGCTAGTACAGCTATCCCTATTTTAAACGACGCCAGAATTTGATAATATGGAATCAATGCAATATTCGCATCTATTATAAAACACAAAGCGTGAGAAGGTCATGTTGACAAACAACTTGACAAACAATATCGTGGAGAGTCCCCAGCGGCTGCGTATGCGGAGGTTCGGCATGTCCGTGGCCACATATGCAGTTGCGATTCTGGTGACATTTCTGATCACACGCATTGGGATTGGCGAGTTGAGCGTCGCGCAGTGGGCAACGCTTATAGGGATATGCCTGCTTGGCATCAGCTTGTTCTTCATTCTGTTTTACACAAACACGAATGTGCGCTTTTCAGAACCATCTTTGACTCGGGAACAGATCGTCTATTCTTCCCTTTACGGTATTGTGGCGATGTACTGGTTGCCAGAGGCACGCCCGATTATATTGCTGTTTTTACTGCCTCCCTTCAGCTTCGGCATGCTGAGCCTGACGCTTCGACAGTATCTTATTGTGGTAGCGTGTGTGATGGGACTGTACGCGGGACTCTTGATCTTTGAGTACTTACAGGGTCGCCCTGGGTTCGAGATTCAATACCAGCTATTCCTTTTCTGTTTGTTCGGCATTTTGCTGACCTGGTTTGCCGTCTTCGGCGGGTTTGTCTCGAATATCAGGAGACGCCTGCGGATACAGAGGGAGGAAAGCAAAAACGCCCATGAAGAGCTTATAACCGAAATGGAAGAACGAAAACGGCTGGAAGAGCAGCTGCTTGAATTCGCCACCATCGATGAACTGACTAAAGTGTGGAACCGCCGGTTTTTCCTTGAGCAAGCCGGCCGTCAGGTCAAAGTGCAGGCTCGCTCCCACGGACCGCTGGCGGTTCTGATGGTGGATATTGACCATTTCAAGCAGGTCAATGACCGATTTGGCCACCATATCGGAGACGATGCCCTCAGAACGGTTAGCAAGAGCTGTTTGGCATCTTTAAGGGAAACGGACTTATTCGGACGCCTGGGCGGAGAAGAATTTGCGGCTCTGCTTATCGATTGTGACCAGACTGAGGCAATGCAAACCGCAGAGAGATTGCGTAAGGCCGTTTCCAAAACTGACGTACTGACCCCAAAAGATCATCTTCACTTGACCATCAGCGTCGGAGTCTCAAGCAGCAACCTCACACTGGATTTAGAAAAACTCATCAAAGAAGCCGACCTGGCATTGTATAAAGCAAAAGAAACGGGTCGTGACCGAGTCTGTAGCTTTATCTAAAATAGTAAAATAGGTAAAATAGGGACAGCGCCCTTTTTTACCTGGTACCTATTCCCCATCATGACCGGGAACAAGCGCGCGCAGGACGTCGGAGACAACGTCCTTATGCTCAGCCATAATGATCTTTATTGATCCTCCTTTACCCGTAAACAACTCACCCAGAGCGGCACCGTCAATATCCAGAAGACAGCCGAGCAATCGGGGCGCGTTCGCCTCCAGGAGCTGTTCGATATGGCGATAGAAACGCTCCGCGCCGTCATTGGAAAATAACAGCAGTCGCGAAATCCGGTCTCCATAGGCTGTATCTTGTTGCTCCCTGACATTCGTAATCCCCTTTTTTTCACCGGCCAGTTTTTGAAGGATCGGTTCGAAGCCGAAGCGAATCCGGCCCTGAAGCCTCGCCTGCTTCAGCGCTTTTTTCATTGGTTCATTCAGAGTAATGACCGGCACATCAATTTCGCTTCCAGCCTGGAGCTTTGAGGCGCGCGCCATCAACTCACCGCGAATACGTTCGGCAGAACCTTCAGCTTCCAACTGACGGGGAAAGCGCATATCTGATATGTTCATCCTATTCTCCTTATGATCCGATTACCAAAGCTTTTCGCACGTGCCTCCCACTCGTCCCAGCGGGTATACGCCAACCGTAAATCGATCACCATCGCCTGTTCTTTGAGTACACAGTATAGCACAGCAAATGCCCAATAGCACATTCCTGTGCCTGACGCATCATTCATTATTACCGTAGGGAAGCGGGGGCACACCTTGCATATTTTGTATTCCCCACACGCCGCACTTCGCATGGAAATATATTGATATTTCCGTCTCAGGGTGTATTATCGCAACCGGTTCAAGGAGGTTTCACGACTCTTTTAAAAACTTATAACATTTTATTCACAGCCCACAAAGAAGGGTGCTGTGTGCAAAAATGGGCGCTGTCCCTATTTAAGCTGTCCCTATTTTAAGATGTACTATGAATGCTTTTAGATGTTTTATTGTTTTAATCCTGTTGGTTGCGGTGCCTGGTTTTGCTTTGGGTGCTCAGGATCAATCTATTACGCCGGATTTTTCCAAACAGCTTGTTGAGCAGATACGGACAAAAACCCTTCAGATGAAGAGTACCTATGCCGGTATTGAATTCAATGAAGATAGCACCATAAAAACCTTTGATTCAAAGAAGGAAGAACTGCAGGAAACCATACGAGTATTGCTGGTTAAACGAGATTTTCATCAAAGAGACACTGAAATCACCGTATTACAGTACGAAAAAAACGGTGAAGAACAACCCCTTTCGGAGTATAAACCCAGAGAAGAAAAACCCCAATATCAAGTGTTTGGTGAAGATGGTGACAAATATTATGATATTGATGTAGTTGCCCGCAAAACCGTTAACGATAAAAACTGTTACCAGTTAAAAATCACGCCAAAAGAAAAGACTGCCCGGCATATAAAAGGCGACCTGTACTATACGATAGACACATTAGAACTGGTACGTTTTGAGGGGACTATCGCCGACTTCACATTCGGTCTAAAAGAATTACATATAATAGTAGACTATCGAACATTAGATGGTATCCCGGTACCTCTTTCCAGTGCAATCAATCTCGTGGCCCATGTACCGATCATTTATCCCAATAAAAAAGTGGAGATAACATCGGTTATCAGTAATCAAAAAATTATATATAAATTAGAATCATAGGACAAATTTTAACCCTCAATAAGAAGAACACAACTCATTGGATACAGATACTTCACAAAATCCAGTTCTCACGCCAACCAGCACAATGAACAAAACCCTTCGCGCTGAAATTTCTTGACATTTTCGACTCAGAATGTATTTATTTCAAACAGTTTATAAATGATGTCGATACTCTTTAAAAGCTTATACCGTTTCATCCGCAGCCGACAAAGGAGGGAACCGTGAAGAGATTGAAGACAAAGCCCCGGTACTCGGAAAAAAGAGAGCGGGGCTTTTTGTTTTATGAGGAACCAAAAAGGGCGCTGTCCCTATTTTAAGGAAAAGGAGAGGGAAATGAACTTTTTAATGCAACCCAAGAAGTACAAGAGTCTCATGGGGGATGAAGGATCTCAGGCAATTCTGGATAAGACGGTCGCATTCTTCGAGACAACGATGGGCAAGACCAAACTCCTTGACGATTACAACAAGAAGGTCTGGTACAAGGAGTTCGTGGATTTTCTCGGCAAAGAACAGATCTTCGCCAAGCTGCTGACGCCCAGGGAATACGCCGGTGGTGATCCCGACTGCCGCTG
>CAZOHQ010000101.1:0-7090 GCA_964579455.1 uncultured Syntrophaceae bacterium
ACATACTCGGAATAATCGAAAAATAACAATCTGACTGCAAGAAGGAGGAAGGTTTGATGGGAGCAAAAGTTCTAAAATATGATGAAGAAGCCCGAAAGGCGATCCTTGCGGGGGTAAACGCCCTTGCCGACGCCGTCAAGGTGACGCTCGGCCCCAAGGGTCGGAACGTCATCCTGGAGAAATCCTTCGGCGCCCCGACGGTCACGAAGGACGGGGTAACCGTCGCGAAGGAAATCGAACTGGAAGACAAGTTCGAAGATATGGGTGCCCAGATGGTGAGAGAGGTCGCCAGCAAAACGAGTGATGTGGCCGGTGACGGCACGACAACGGCGACGATCCTCGCACAGGCCATCTACCGTGAAGGGGTCAAGGCCGTTGCGGCAGGCAGCAATCCGATGGACATCAAACGGGGGATTGAAAAGGCCGTCGAGGTAGTGGTGAAAGAACTTCAGGGGATGAGCAGCCCCACGAAGGATCAGACCGAAATCGCGCAAGTCGGAACCATCTCCGCCAATAACGATGAGACGATCGGGAATATCATCGCCGAGGCGATGGGAAAGGTCGGCAAGGAAGGTGTCATCACGGTGGAAGAGGCGAAGGGTCTTGAAACGGAGCTGGAGGTCGTCGAAGGAATGCAGTTCGACCGCGGCTACCTCTCCCCCTACTTCGTTACCAACGCCGACAAGATGGAGACGGTCCAGGAGGATCCCCTCATCCTGATCCACGACAAGAAGATCAGTAACATGAAGGACCTGCTCCCCATCCTCGAGCAGATCGCCAAGATGGGCAAGCCCCTTCTGATCGTGGCGGAAGACATCGAGGGTGAGGCCCTCGCCACACTGGTTATCAACAAGATCAGAGGAACCCTGAACGTGGCCGCCGTCAAGGCCCCGGGCTTCGGCGACAGGAGAAAGGCGATGCTGGAAGATATCGCCGTCCTGACCGGCGGAATGCTGATCTCCGAAGAGATGGGCTCAAAGCTGGAAAGTGCCAAGATCGAGGATATGGGAAACGCGAAGAGGATTGTCATAGACAAGGATAACACGACGATCATAGGCGGGGCTGGCGAGAGGACCGCTCTTGAGGGTCGCGTGAAACAGATCAGGGCACAGATTGAGGAGACCACCTCCGATTATGACCGGGAGAAACTCCAGGAGCGGCTGGCGAAACTGGTTGGCGGCGTTGCCGTTATCAAGGTTGGGGCGGCCACGGAGACAGAAATGAAAGAGAAGAAGGCGCGGGTTGAAGATGCGCTGAATGCCACCAGGGCGGCCGTTGAGGAGGGGATTGTCCCCGGCGGAGGTGTCGCGTACATCAGGACACTTCCGGCCCTTGAGAAGGTGAAGCTGGAAGGAGACGAGCAAATCGGCGTGAATATCGTCAAGAAGGCCATCGAAGAGCCCATGAAGATGATCGTTGCCAACGCAGGCTTTGAAGGCGCTATCATCGTGGAGAAGGTTAAGGGTAAGAAGGGTGACTACGGTTTCAACGCGAGGACCGATACATACGAGAATCTTGTCAAGGCGGGCGTTATTGATCCCACCAAGGTGACGAGGTCTGCACTCCAGAATGCGGCGAGTGTCGCAGCCCTGATGCTCACGACTCAGTGCATGGTTGCCGATAAACCTTCCAAAGATGAGGGTGGAATGCCGGGAATGCCTCCGGGCGGTATGGGCGGTATGGGCGGCATGGGCGGTATGGGCGGTATGATGTAGTATCGTAGTTCAGATTTATGATTCACAGGAGGCTCCTTGTTTAACGAGGAGCCTCTTTTTTTCATACTATCCGGAAGATCAGATAGTGAGGAGAGCCTCAGGCGAATCGACGATGTAATCGGGCCGTGCTCCTTCGAGTCTCTCCCTCGGATGCCACCCCCAGGTTGCGGCCACCGTTCGGATGCCGGCGGCCCTTCCTTCTTTGATATCTCCGACGGTATCTCCCACATAGTATGCTCGGTCTTTGTGCATGTCCCACTTTTCAACGGCATGATGGATCTTATCTATTTTGCTGAGCATGAAATCGGCGCCCAGAATATCATCAAAGATTCCGTCAAATCCGTATCTCGTGAGTGATGACCGTATCGTGGAAGACGTGTTGGACGATATGACAAGGAGGGTGTTGTGTGCCCCGAGTGTGTAGATTACGGGGAGCAGGTCGAGGAAAGGGGGAATTCTTTCGTAGTCTATCTCCGGGGTGGCCGCTATCGCGGCATCGTTGAACGCCGTTATATCGACCCCTCTCGTGCTGAGAGATTCATAGAAATTACCATCAAATAAATCAAGGTATTCTTCATGTGTTAATATGACAGGCATCCCTGTTTTTTTAAGACACGTGTTTACAAATTCCTCGTAGAAACTCAGGGAATCCGCGATAACGCCATCGAAGTCAAAGAGAAACAGTTTTTTCATCTGTGGTTCCGTCATGACTCTTTATATCATTCCTCAGTTGAACTGTGTCCGGTACGTATGGAATTGTTGAAGAGTTCTTTGATCCCCTTCCCGAATGGCGCTCTAACGATTCCCTTTTCTGTTATGATGGCGGTTATATATCGTTTGGGGGTTACATCAAAGGCGGGATTGTGCGCGTTGAATCCCGCCGGAGCGATCTGTGTGCCGTGAAATCCGAGTACCTCTCCCGCTTTTCTTTCTTCAATGGGGATTGCTCTGCCGGTTTTTGCTTGACAGTCTATTGTGGAAAGGGGGGCCGCAACATAAAAAGGGACCCTGTTTGCTTTTGCCAGAACGGCAAGGCTGTACGTTCCGATCTTGTTGGCCGTATCTCCGTTGGCCGCGATACGGTCCGCGCCCACAATAACAAGATTGACCATGCCCCGCTTCAGAAAGGAGCCGGCCATGCTGTCTGTTATGAGCGTAGCGGGTATTCCTTCATGTTTCATTTCCCATGCGGTCAATCTCGCTCCCTGGAGGAGGGGCCTGGTTTCATCCACCAGAACATGGATTTTTTTCCCTTCTTCATGGGCGGCCCGTATGACTCCCAGTGCCGTTCCATAGCCACCGGTTGCAAGTGCCCCTGCATTGCAATGTGTCAGGATGGTGTCTCCGTCCCGTATCAGGTCCTTTCCATGAGCTCCCATCTGCCGATTCGCGCGGATATCTTCTTCCAGGATTCTCCGGGCCTCTTCTATCAGTGCCTTTTTGACTCCGTCCGCTTGTGTATGAGGAGTGGAAGAGAATTCCTTTTCGAAACGGGTCTTCATCCGGTCGATGGCCCAGAACAGATTGACGGCGGTGGGGCGGGTCCGGGAGAATGCGTCACAGATGCGGCACAAATCTTCCTTCATGCCTTTTTCGGGTGAGTTCAGGAGGCCAAGGGCTATGCCCATCGCGGCCGCTATTCCCACTGCGGGCGCACCCCGGATGGCCATAGTATTGATGGCATCTATGACGTCCTGATATGTCCGACAGAAAAGATATCGTTCTTCATGCGGGAGGGACCGCTGATCGATCATCACCACGGCGTTCCCCCGCCAGGATATGGTCTTGATCATGATATTAAGAGTTTTTTCTTCAGTAATTCATTGACGATTTGGGGGTTTGCCTTGCCGCCGGTGGCCTTCATCGTCTGCCCAACGAAGTATCCGTACAGCTGATCCTTGCCGCTTCTATATTGCTCAAGTTGTTTCGGATTTGCCTCCAGCACCCCTTCCACGATCTTTTCCAGTTCGCCGGTGTCGCTAATCTGGATGAGACCCTTCTCTTGTACGATATCTTTCGGCCGTTTGCCCGATTGCCACATCCCCTCGAAGACCTCTTTGGCAATCTTCCCGCTGATCGTTCCATCCTCTATGATACCGATCAACTCCGCCAGGGCCGCGGGGTTTACCGGACTCTCTTCTATGTCCAGCTTCGCTTCATTCAGATATGCCAGAAAATCGCCCATCACCCAGTTGCTCGCGACCTTCGGTTTTCCGCAGAACCGGGCCACCTCTTCGTAATAATCCGCCAGAGTCCGGCTTGCCGTCAGAACGCCCGCGTCGTAGTGCGGGATGCCGTACTCACTGATAAACCGCTGTCTTTTCTCCATGGGAAGTTCGGGGAGGGATTTGCTGATCTCTTCCAACCACTCGTCGGATATAACAATGGGGACGAGATCGGGTTCCGGGAAGTATCGGTAGTCATGCGCCTCTTCCTTCCCCCTCATCGAATGGGTGACCCCCTGTGAGGTGTCCCAGAGGCGTGTTTCCTGGACGACCTGAGCCCCTCTCTCCAGGATGGAGCGCTGCCTCTTGATCTCGTATTCGAGAGCGTGCTGTACATTGTGAAAGGAATTCATGTTCTTGAGTTCTGCTCTGATCCCGAAGGCCTCCTGTTCCTCCGGCCTCAGGGAGATATTGGCGTCACAGCGGAAACTTCCCTCTTCCATATTGCCGTCGCATATCTCAAGATAGACCAGGATCTCGTGCAGTCTGTGAAGATAGTGGACTGCCTCGTCCGGGCTCCGCATGTCGGGTTCGCTGACGATCTCTATCAGAGGAACCGCCGCCCTGTTCAGATCGACGTAACTGAAGTCGCTCAGATCATCATGGATGGACTTGCCCGCGTCCTCCTCCATGTGTATCCGGGTAATACCGATCCTCTTCTTCTCCCCGTTCTTTTCTATATCGACATATCCCGACTCCGCGAGGGGATAAGAGAATTGCGTGATCTGATAGCCCTTCGGCAGGTCGGGATAGAAGTAGTTCTTCCGCGCCCAGGTGCTTGACTGGTTTATAGTGCAATGGGTTGCGATTGCCATCTTCATCGCGTACTCCACGACCTTTTTATTCAGGACAGGAAGAACGCCGGGCATACCGAGACAGATAGGGCAGGTGTTGCTGTTCGGCACCTCGCCGAAGCGGGTCGAACAGCCACAGAATATCTTGGTTTTGGTAAGGAGTTGGGCGTGTACCTCAAGTCCTATAACTGTTTCGTAATCCATTATAGATTGGGTTTCCTTTTCTCTCTATCTGAATTTTTCTCGCATGCCGAGGCTATCTGCAACAGTTTTCCTTCCTTGAAGTGAGCCGCCATAAATTGGGCTCCCAGGGGGAGACCGCCTTCCGTATAACCGCAGGGGACCGAGATTCCTGGAATCCCCGCCAGATTTGTTGAGAGGGTGAATATGTCGTAGAGGTACATCTGGAGGGGATCGTCCATTTTTTCTCCGATCCGGAAAGCCGGGGTCGGTGTCGCGGGGGTCAGGATAACATCGCACTGTGTGAATGCACGATCGAAGTCATCTCTGATCAAGGCCCGTACCTGCGATGCCTTTTTATAGTAGGCATCGTAATATCCGGAGGAGAGGGAGTAGGTCCCTATTATGATCCTCCTCTTGACCTCCGCTCCGAAACCGGTGGAGCGGGTCTTCTTGTACATATCCAGGAGGTTCTCTCCATCCGGAGCCCTGAATCCGTATCTGACCCCGTCGTACCGGGCCAGGTTCGAGCTGGCCTCTGAAGTTGCTATGATATAGTAAGCTGCGACGCAGTATTCGGTATGGGGGAGCGATATGTCAAGGCACCGCGCCCCGAGGCTCTCAAGTGTTTTAATGGTTGTGTCTATGGAAGCCCTGATCTCCGGATCGATCCCTTCGATAAAATACTCCTTGGGGATGCCGACGGTCCATCCCTCGATGTCTCTGGAAATACACTCCCGGTAATCGGGGACCTCTGCGGGGATGGAGGTGGAATCCTGTGGGTCATGACCGGCGATCGCGTTCATCATAATGGCACAATCTTCCACATCTTTAGTGATGGGTCCTATCTGATCCAGAGAGGAGGCGAAGGCCACCAGACCGAAGCGCGAGACCCTCCCGTAGGTGGGTTTCAGACCGACGACACCGCACAGGGCTGCCGGTTGCCTGATGGAACCGCCCGTGTCTGTCCCCAGGGAAGCGATGCATTCGTCGGCGGCGATCGCGGCGGCTGAACCACCGCTGGATCCTCCGGGGATACACTCCAGGTTCCACGGGTTCCTGGTGACGCCGAAATGCGAGGTTTCTGTTGAGGATCCCATGGCGAACTCGTCCATATTGGTCTTTCCCACAAAGACCGCGCCGTCGTCTCTCAGTTTCCTGACCACCGTAGCGTCAAAGGGAGGGATGAAGTTTTCAAGCATACGCGATCCACAGGTTGTCCTGATACCTTCCGTGCACAGGACATCCTTGAGGGCTATGGGTATCCCGGTCAGTGCGCCTCCGGTTCCTTCTTGTATCCGCCTGTCAGCCGCTCGGGCCTGCTCGATGGCATAATCCTCCATCAGGGTGATATATGCGTGCACCCGATCTTCTACGGATGCTATCCGCCGGAACACAGACTCGGTGATTTCAGCAGATGTAAGTGTCTCATCTCTCAGTCGTTCCTGTAGTTCATGAATTGTTAACTGATTCAGTTCCATATCTTTTCCTGGTCCGGTCTCAATCCGGGACAAACCCGAACGCTGCCTTTCTTATTCTATGATTTTAGGAACGCCGAAGAAACCCATATCCCCGTCCGGAGCATTGGAAAGCGCTATCTCCACTCCTATGGATGTTTTTTCTGTATCGTCCCTGAATACATTATTGAGAGAGATGGCGTGTGTCATAGGCGCAATTCCCTCAGTATCCACCCCGTTCAATATATCCATATACATCAATATGTTGTTGAGCTGCGGGGTGAGTGTGCGCTTTTCATCCTCACTGAGGTCAAGCCGGGCAAGATGGGCGACATATCCCACTTCCTGCGTTGTTATCTTCACCGTGCCACTCCTCCTTTGTGGTGGGTTTATCTACTGATATAAGAGGGATTTCCTATCACAGAACCATGCAAGTTGCAAACCGTTAGACCTGTTTCAGATTGACAAAGATTCAGGGAATAATATATTATGATCAAAGTCTTTCGGGAATATGGTGAGGATATGTTTGGTATTGGAATGCCGGAGTTGATAATCATACTTGTTGTTGCCCTGCTTGTCATCGGGCCGAAAAAACTGCCTGATCTGGCAAAATCTCTCGGCAAAGGGCTTGCGGAATTCCGCCGTGCCACCGATGATGTTAAAGAAAGCCTCAATGTAGAACAGATCAAAGATGAAGCGAGTGATTTCAAGGATTCGGT
>CAZOHQ010000102.1:0-4699 GCA_964579455.1 uncultured Syntrophaceae bacterium
ATGTATTTTACAAAGTCTTATGTTAATAGTTGTGATTATTCTTTATAATGACTACTGACGTCAATACTCTTCATCTCTCTGTATTAATCCGAACGATTGGGGAGGCTGCCTTTTGCCCGCATGATCCATAGCGGCTGAAAATCTATTCAAAAAGGTGCTTTATGAAAAAATTTAGTCTTATTCAGGGGAAGTGCTTCATAATCCTTATTTTTGTCTCTTTGCTCATCTTCGTCCCATCCAAATGTATATGGGCAGAGGAACAGAGCAGCTTTTACGACTGTTCCCAGATTGAAAATGATGAAGAGCGGCTGGCATGCTATGATAAAGTAGCCCGTCAAAAGTCTCATAAAGCCGCGCCGGCAGTCGCGCAATCTGATGAAACGCCCCCATTAGCCTCCGATACGGAATCCTACCTGTCAAAGCTCTGGGAACTGGACGAGGATAAACCCCGAGGCGAATATGCCCTGATGACGCATCGGTCGAACTATGTCCTGCCTTTTTCCTATAACTATTCACCTAATAGAGAACCCTTTCAGGCGGATTCCACCGGTGAAGATATCGAGAGGACAGAGGTCAAGTTTCAACTCAGTCTAAAGGTAAAACTCTGGCAGGATATATTGGGTAAGGATGTGGATCTGTGGTTCGGGTATACCCAGAAGTCGTTCTGGCAACTGTACGACTTTGCGGAATCTTCCCCCTTCCGAGAAACGAATTACGAGCCGGAGCTCCTCTTCAATTTTCGAACACAGTTCAGATTACTGGGGATGGATGTCCGCACGATTACCCTGGGTTTGAATCATCAGTCCAACGGTCGATCCGAACCGTATTCCAGAAGCTGGAACCGGATTGTGGGGAACCTGGGTCTCGAGAGGGGCAATACCACCCTGCTTTTGAAGACGTGGTATCGAATCCCCGAGAGTGACGACAAGGATACTAATTCGGATATTTATGACTATATGGGGTACGGTGAAATCTGGGGCTATCATGTATGGAATGGACACCGGTTTAGTGTGATGCTGCGCAATAATCTTGATTTCAGCGAAAATCGTGGAGCCGTCCAATTTGACTGGAGCATTCCGATCTCTGAGAAGGTGGGTTTCTTTATCCAGTATTTTAACGGCTATGGAGAGAACCTGCTTGATTATTACGACAACGCCGATCGAATCAGCCTCGGTTTCAACCTGATCAACTGGAACTGAATGAATATTCTATCCGGATCGAGGGGCTTATTATTCGCTCAAGCCAACCGCACCCCGGGATATGTGGGGGCACTGTTCGCGGCAGCTGACTCTGATTACCGTAAAGGAGTGGGGGGCGTCCATAAAAAACAAAGAAACTTGTCACAAAGAGATTGATTCGATGATATCTTTCCCATGCCTTGATAAGCTCGATTAGACTCACCAAGAGTATTGCATCATATAATAGTACTTCGGCAAATAAACATATAAAACGAGATTGTTTTTATGATGTGCCTTGAGCATGGAAAAGACAGATGCACACACATACAGCCCAGATACTCAACATCAGATTAGGAGACAGATCATTCGATTTCGCGGGGAGGGTTTTTCCAACCGAGCAGTGGCAGAAGGAGTTGGGATAAGCGAGAGTCATGCCAGCACGATATGGCAGCGCTACAAGAAGGAGAGTAGTACGACCATAAAACCGGGGAAGCGAGGTCGCCGCCGTACAGGAGAGCAACGGACGCTTTCCTAAGGGGTAAGGAGCAGAAAAAAATGCCTCCTTGCGGCGCCTGAACCTTAAAACCGGAAAAGAATTCCGGGGTGCCTGGGCAAGGAGAAAGCGGCATTTTATCCTGACTCTCGAAATAGCTTTGTAATCATAGTAAGTTATAAAATAGCCAGTTCAAATAAAGCCCTGGCACGCTTCCTGCGAACATACAGGTGCTGCAAAAAATAAATTTTTACACGGGGCGGCGTTTTATGGTGGTTCAGGTGATTTTGTCTTTGGGATTGTTGTTGGGTATTTTTACTCTGGTTTTTCAGATAGATGTTCAAACCTTGGGCCTGGTGTCCAACATAAACGCCTTGTTGATCGTCATCGGCGGCACCTGCTCGGCGTCGCTTCTGGCCTACCCCGCCTCTAGAATTTTTCAGACAGCACAATACGTCATCCAGTCGTTTCGAAGCGAGAATGAAATGGAATGGACGATCAAAACACTCGTCAAGCTGGCGCGCTATGCGCGCAGGAACGGTTTGCAAGCGCTCGACAAAGAAGAAGATTCTTTCCCCGATGGATTGATTAAAACCGGCATCGGTCTGATCGCATATCAGATTAACCGCGAGAGCATCGAACAGATCGTGCGCAGGGAGGCTCTTCTTACTCACAGCCAGTATGAAACCGCCTACAAGATTCTCTACAGCATGGCCAGGGTCGCGCCGGCTATGGGACTGGCGGGAACAGTCGTGAATCTTATCCGCATGTTCAGCCAGATCGCTAATCCACAGAACCTTATTGGTTTCATGGCCATCGCACTTTTAAGCACGCTGTACGGTGTTATCCTGGCCAATCTGTGCTTTCTGCCAATGTGCAACAAACTCAAGGGGTTTATGGATCAAGATCTTTTAAGAATGGAAATCATCGAAGAAGGTATCTTGGATATTTACGACCAGGAACATCCCCGCGCCATGGAATATAAGCTAGAGAGACTGGCCGGCATTCGGACGAAACTTTTGCCGCCGGTTATCAGTCTCGCGCAATCACAGGTGCGCGTTGAACGCCTAAACGGGTAACCAGCCATGTCTAAGCTCCCGCCATTATACACTAATTTGTCCTTTCAAAAAACCCGCACGTCTCTGAACCTCCAGAAAAAACAGCCGGAGCAGGACGGTTCTGATGAAATATGGCTTCTGACCATGAGCGATTTGATGATGCTTTTGATGATCTTTTTTATTCTTTTTTTCACCGTCTCCTATGCTCAGCAAGTTAACTCACAGTCGACACCTGTGGAAGTGAAGGCTAAACATGCTGAAACCGTTTTTCAGGCTGTTTTGCCCATTGTCCATAAAGCTTCTAAACAAGCGACTGCTATCACCGAAGTGGAAGCTGATCTGCAAAAGAAACTGGGCGAAATGCAGGAACAGCAGGGAGTCATCGTGGAGCGGCGTTTGAATTACATTGTGATCACCTTTCCCGAACAGATAATATTCGATTCGGGCCAGTCAGAGTTGAAAAAGTCGGCACAACCCGTTTTACAAACAGTCGCGGACTTTATTGACCAGCACCCCGAGCTGCTTTTGGAAATCCAGGGTCACACCGACAATCGTCCCATCAGCACACAGCGCTACCCTTCCAACTGGGAGCTTTCAACTGACCGTGCCACCCAGGTTGCCCGTGCTCTGGTGGCACTGGGCATCCATCCGGTTCGTATTACCACCAAGGGCTTTGGTGAATATCATCCTGTTTCTTCCAATGACAGCGAGGATGGTCGCCTGAAAAACCGTCGCGTAGAGATCCAGTTCTCCATCCAACAACCTACATGAAAAATGTGAGGGACACGCCCCCTATTTTAAAGTACATTGTTGCATGTTGAACAGGACCGAAATAATCATAAGGTATGAAAATGAAAAAGTGAATGAATATAGCTAGTAAACCACGTTTTCCACAACATCGTGAAATCAAATATTCCTTGACATATACCGACTTTTTTTCCAAACTGGCGCCCAAAAAAGGGGAGGTCCTATCATCATGAATAGAGTTTCATTTCTTCGAACGGCAACCGTCATCGCAATCACCTTCTTCTCTCTTTTAGCTGCCAGCTCCTCCGGGGCCGCGGAATGGTTCCCACTCGGTTCGGGGGTCAACAACCTGGTCCGGGCCCTGGTTGTCAATGAATCAGATATCCTCTACGCTGGCGGTGATTTCACAACCGCCGACGGCAATCCGGCAAACAGAGTCGCCAAATGGAACGGCTCCTCCTGGTCGGCGATGGGCACCGGGATCAACGGAGCTGTTTATGCCCTGGCCACGTACGGCTCCGACACCCTTTACGCCGGCGGGACCTTCTCAACGGCCAGCGACAATGCGGCCTACAAGGTGGCCAAGTGGAACGGCTCTTTCTGGTCGCACATCGGCACCGGGGAGTATCCCGGGATTCGATACGGAATGGGTGTTTACGCTTTGGCGGTAGACAGTTCCGGTAACCTTTATGTGGGCGGAAGTTTCAACACTGCCGAGGGCTTGACCGTCAACAATATAGCCAAGTGGAACGGCACAACCTGGTCGGCCCTTGGTACAGGGACGAATGGTCCTGTCTGGGCCCTTGCCGTTGACAACTTCGGCTACCTCTGCGCTGGGGGCTATTTCAACACTGCCGGCGGAGTGAGCGTTAACAATATTGCCCGCTGGAACGGCACCTCGTGGTCGGCACTCGGCGATGGAATAGGCGGATATGTTGACGCCCTGGCCAAGGACATCTCAGGGAATATTTACGCCGGGGGCAGGTTCGAGTGGTCCGGGACATTAAATACCCGCCGTGTCGCCCGCTGGGACGGGTCCGACTGGAACCAGCTCGGCACCGGCATCTCGGCTAAGTCAGGTGAGGGTGTTTACGCCCTGGCCACGGACGGCGCGGGCAACCTTTACGCTGGAGGACAATTTTATGGTGCCGGTAGCGGCTCGGTCACCAATATCGCCCTGTGGGACGGGAGTGCGTGGTCGACGCTCGGGTCCGGAACGAATA
>CAZOHQ010000102.1:4733-7045 GCA_964579455.1 uncultured Syntrophaceae bacterium
TTGGTCGGCGTCGGTTCGGGGTCGATCGTGGCCGGGGGGAACTTCGGCGTGGCCGGGGATGTGGCCGTCAACAATATTGCCTACTGGGGCGAATCAGCACCGAGGGGAACTGCTGCTGCGATGCCGTGGCTTAAATTATTATTGTTTGACTGATAATACGCCTGCCCTGCTAATCAGTACGGAGCACCTATTTTCCTTGACAATTTCTTTTCAGGGTGTATTTTTTCAATCAGTTCAAGGCGATTTCGCGACTCTATAAAAATATAACGTTTCATCCACAGCCGACAAAGGAGGGAGCCGTGGAGTGATTGACGACAAGACCCTGTTTCTCAAAAAAGGAAAGCGGGTTTTTTTTGTTTTGATGCGATCCTGAACATCTTAAAGAATCTCACATTACAATTGCGATCAGTTCATTCCCTGAACCTCTTCTTATTGTTTCCCATCATAACAGGATCTACAGCCGATACATGAAAGGAATACCGTTTAATTTTCCATATTCGATTAAACAATATTAGAATAAATGGGATGTTTTTTCGCGCTATGAGGTTAATATAAGAAAAGGCTTCCAGCTATTAACACTGTTATTACACCGGCAACTAAATATGGCAATCGATCACAACGAAAACCTTGCAAAGAAATTCTTAGAAAGTCGCGGATTCACATGTGAGCGCTTCACAAAGCAAGAAATGAAAAAAGGGCGAACACCAGATTTTAGAGTATATCAAAATGGTGAATTCCGTTTTTATTGTGAAGTGAAAGGCATATTAAAAGACAAATGGATCGACGATCTCTTAGCGGCGGTCCCCCCTGGAGAAATTGTTGAGGGGTCAAGAGGTTATCCAGCTTTCAATAGAATAGCCAAAGATATTTATGAAGCAGTAAATCAGCTCGATGCTGTAAACCCGAGATTAGAAAGTGCAAATGTTATTGTCTTTGTGAACAATGAGGGATCACATTGTGATTATGACAATCTACTGAACACTATTACCGGAAAGTTCTTTTCTGAATGCGGGAAGATTTACCAAATTTACGAAAAGTACTCTAAAGGTCGCATTAAAGACAAAAAAAGTCGAATACATATGTTTGTATGGCTTGAGCCAAATGGAAAACACTATTTTTTGTTTAATGATATAAAAAGAAGTCATGATCGAAATCTGTGCTTATGGCTTGGAAAAGATCCGGATAAAATTTGAGAATCAGGCACTTACTAGACAATTCAGCGGAGACTTTACGTGCCCCGTTGATCTCTGTGTTAAGCATGTACGCTTTTTCACCTTTACGATTCATGCCATGAGGGGTGCTTGATATGACAAAAACAGGATTGATTACTGGGGCATCATCGGGTATCGGCTATGAATTGAGCAAAGTCTTTGCGAAAAACGGGTATGATCTTGTATTGGTTGCCAGAAATGCGGAGAGACTGAACGATATCTCCGAGGAGATACAAAAACAATATGATGTTCACGTGAAGGTGATACCGAAAGACCTGAGCAAATCGTTGGCCCCTCAAGAGCTTTATGATGAGGTAGCCGCTGATGGCATCGGCATCGACGTGCTGGTCAACAATGTGGGGGTTGGAACGTATGGCAAGTATACCGATTCCAGTACGGAACAACAGATGGATCTCATACAGATCAATATCACCTCGCTGACCATGCTGTGCAAACTGTTTGGTACGGATATGGTTGCCAAGGGTTCCGGCAGAATTCTCAATGTCGCGTCGACGGCGGCATTTCAGGCGGGTCCCTTCATGAGCACGTATTACGCGTCAAAGGCTTATGTGCTGCTGCTTTCCGAGGCTCTCGGCTATGAGCTTCGACACGATAATGTCACGGTAACTGTTCTGTGCCCCGGTCCTACGCAAACCGAATTCTTTCAACGAATTGATATGATAGGCACAAATTTGGAGAGAAGCCCTTTTAAAATGAGTGCGGCCAAGGTGGCTGAGAGCGGTTTTTCCGGCATGCTGAAAGGGAAAACTATTGTGATCCCGGGCCTGATCAACAAGCTGTTGGCATTTTCGGTGCGGTTAACCCCTCGCCGGGTCACCACCGCGATAGCCTCTTTTTTTCATAAACGATAGATCGAATGTGCGTAATGAAAATATGATTTTATAAAAGGGTCGAGCAGACAGCCTAGGCCAGGCCATTATGAAGAGCGTCGTTGATTTCGTATAAATTGCATTCCATTCATTCTCTAAATACCCCTCCTGCCGGTTACCTGTAATTGTTTGACCGAAATAAGAAGGGAGGGTGGAAAAATGTATGAAAAAAGATGTGAGCATGTAGTTGAAGGTCCGGCACCAAAACCAC
>CAZOHQ010000103.1:0-6992 GCA_964579455.1 uncultured Syntrophaceae bacterium
GCACCACCTCCTCTGCTGTTTGATGGTTTGATTTATGTCATCACTCGATCATCTATAATGAATCTTTTCTTCTTGAGATAGTTCAATCAGAAGTTACTCAATGTGCGCAAATGAAAATATGAGGCGTATTGAGGGGACTTCTAATTTAACCGTCTCTTTTCGAAAGATCAGAACAGATGACGACATAAACCAATTTCTCATGGATGATAAGTACTCATCCGGGAGCCTGAAATTAAATTTTCTTCAACTATAGAATTGATAGTCAATTAATAATCTAACTTTTGATTTCCGTTGTTTTATACGATGAATTGAGGCTGGAGAGGTAGGTAACCTGGACGATTTCATCAGTATTCCTGTTCCCCCTCAGGATTTTCTGGATTCGTACATAAGATCCGGGTTTTTCTGTCCCGCCGCCAACCTTAAACTGCCTTAGAAGTATATCTTTTACCGCTTATTGATGGATTTCCTAACACAGAATTTGGGACGCGTCAATGAAAACCCATTCCGTTGTGATGATTATATCAAACAGCGGGAAAAGACATATAAAATGATTTTTGTGAGTAAAGACCAAAAAGGCGCTGATTGCACCATATCTATGTCCGATTTGAGGGCATAACCAGATATAACCAGACTTGATATTTTACTTTCAGTATGTTAAATAGGCAAGATTGGATGTATATCCAGAAAAATGTCAGGGGGTATTTTATTAATGGTTAACGAAGATAACTTAACAACTGAACCGGAAAAGAAAGATGTAGAAGATACGGAGGAGGTGGGGCTTCAGAAAGAGGAAGAAGATATCAGTTTTGTGGAACTCTACGAGCAGAATCTGCAGGACGTGGCCATCGGTAAGGTCGTGATGGGGAAAATCGTCCAGATAAATGATGATGCTGCGATGGTTGATGTCGGCTACAAGACAGAAGGGGTCCTGTATCTCAATGAGGTTACAGACAGTGATGGAAAGATAACAATCTCTGTAGGCGATGAGATCGAAGTTCTCGTTGATCGGAGAAAAGATGCCGAATTAATCCTTTCGAAAGAAAAAGCCGCCAGGATGAAAATATGGGATGATGTTGTAAAGGTAGCTGAGGAAAACGGCACGATAGAGGGTACGATTGTACAGAGAGTAAAGGGCGGTCTTTCGGTTGATATCGGATTTCCCGCCTTTCTTCCGGGTTCCCAGGTCAGTACGCACCCGGTAAAGGATCTTGACAGGTATATCGGACAGACAATGGATTTCCAGATTCTGAAATACGACAGAAAAAGAAACAATGTGGTCCTGTCCCGGAAATCCATACTGGAAATAGAAAGGCAAGAGCAAAAGAAAAAGACCCTTGAGACCTTGGAAGAAGGTAAAATAATAGAGGGGGTTGTAAAGAACATCACGGATTATGGCATGTTTATAGATCTGGGAGGTATAGACGGACTATTACACATAACAGATATGTTGTGGGGACGGATACGGCATCCATCGGAGACATTCTCCAGGGACGACAAGATTACCGTTAAGGTCCTCAGCTTTGACAGAGAAAAAGAAAGGGTCTCGTTGGGCCTTAAACAGCTTACAGAAAACCCATGGAATGTCATTGTCGAAAAATATCCCCTTGAGTCCATTATAGAGGGAAAAGTTGTAAGCATTATGGATTATGGGGCATTCGTTGAAATTGAACAGGGAGTCGAAGGGCTTGTGCATGTATCCGAGATGTTCTGGACCAAGAAGATACGGCATCCTTCCAAGATATTGTCTGTAGACGATGTTGTACGGGTAATGGTACTGGATGTAAATCCTGAAAACAAGAGAATATCGCTTGGCCTCAAGCAGACAATGCCTAATCCGTGGATAGAGCTTAAAGAAAGATATCCCGAAGGGACCGTTATAAAGGGTGAGATAAAAAATATTACGGACTTCGGTATATTTGTGGGAATTGAAGACGATATCGACGGTTTGATACATGTATCTGATATCTCCTGGAGAAAGCGAATAAAACACCCGTCGGAATTCTATAAAAAGGGTCAGGAAATTGAAGCGGTGATTTTAGGGATTGATGTGGATGCGGAGAAATTTTCCCTTGGAATCAAGCAACTTGAGGAGAATCCATGGGAACAACTTGCATCCAGATATGCCCCAGGGTCTATGATTACCGGGAATGTGACAAATATTACTGACTTCGGTGTCTTTGTCCAAATAGAAGAGGGCGTAGAGGGCCTGGTCCATATCTCCGAGATAAGCCACGAGAGAATTAAATCTGCCAGAGATATCTATTCTGTTGGTGATGTCGTGTCAGCGGTTGTAAAGAATGTTGATATTGTCAGCCAGAAAATAGGTCTGAGTATTAAGGATTCAGAGAAGGTTTCTGACAACACATCTAAGAAACAGTATATAAATAATAATGAGAAAGTCGTTTCCAATCTTGGTGACATGTTGGCAGGCATAAAGGTTTGAACTGAACGGCGAGCGCATCCCCCGCTGCTTGCGGCGGGGTTAGCGAGTGAATAAAAAATAATATTATCCTTAACAGTTGAAGATTCCCCGCAACTTGTTGCGGGGAGCTTCAATATCTGCAGAAAATCATCTCTTTTGAGAGAGGATTAATGAAAAAACATCCCGTGATCTCAGGGTTCCTGCTTCTTGCCATTATCGGTGTGTTCTTTTTCCTGATTCTTCGCTTCCTTGTTAGTTACGGAGAGAAGAATCAGGATTTTTCTTTTACAGACAAAGATAAAATCGGTGTTGTGAGAATTGAAGGCGTTCTGAGCAATTCGAAGGACACCATCGAGCAGCTGGATACATATGAGAAAGACGATAATGTTAAGGCAATTTTACTGCGTATTAATTCACCAGGCGGAGCAGTGGTCCCTTCTCAGGAAATATATGACAAGGTATTGCGCCTCAAGAAATCCAAAAAAGTAGTTGTCTCAATGGGATCGGTCGCGGCATCGGGAGGATATTATATTGCCTGTGCCGCTGACAGGATTATTGCCAATCCCGGAACAATAACCGGAAGCATAGGAGTAATAGCACAGTTTTCTCAAATAGAAGATTTATTGGAAAAGGTAGGGCTGAGGGCTACCGTTGTCAAGACAGGCAGATATAAGGATGTAGGGTCTCCGGTGCGCGAAATGACGACCGCTGACAGGAACCTTATTCAGGGCGTTATCGATGATATTCAGAAACAGTTCCTTGAGGCAGTAGTATCAAATAGAAACATATCCGAGGAGAATATAGAAGGCATTGCGGATGCACGGATATTTACCGGCCGGCAGGCGCTCAATGCAGGCCTTGTTGACGAGCTCGGTAATATGGAATTCGCGATCGGTATAGCGACAGATCTCGCAGGTATAGAGGGCAAGCCGGAAGTCGTGTATCCTGAGGAAAAGCGAAAGAGCCTGCTTCGGTATATCGCAAGTGAAACAATCGCTGCTGTTTTGGCAGAATTCAGAGAAATCGGATCCGGCATCAGCTATTTATATAAGCCGGCATGTGGGGTTTGATATGACGAAGAAAGATCTGGTTGAAAAAATACGGATCAGGGTGACTGATTATTCGAAAAAAGATATCAACTTTGCAGTGGATGTCATCTTTGAGGGTATGAGAAAAACGCTTTCGGAGGGGGAACGATAGAGATACGGGATTTCGGAGTCTTTGGTGTTACCGCACGGAAGTCTCGTATGGGAAGAAATCCCAGGACAGGGGAAGAGGCGTATGTGCCCGTAAGAAATGCCGTGTTCTTCAAAACAGGCAAAGAGTTGAAGGAGATGGTGAACAGCAGGATGGATTCATATGAAATATAATACGATGCTGGTTACTAGAGAAGAAGGCTATACTATTCTGACGCTGAATCGTCCGGGTGAAATGAATGCACTTTCCCGTGAGATGAGATGTGAGTTGATGGATTGTTTCAGCCAGTTGGAAAAAGACGACTCTGTCAGGGCTGTTATCCTTACCGGGGGTGATACTGTATTTTCGGCCGGGGTTGATCTGAAAGAAATATCAATCCTGGAAGATGGCGAGTATGAAAATTATCTGAGAATTATGATTCAAAGCCTCCAGAAGATCTACACATGTAGAAAACCTGTGATAGCTGCAGTAAGCGGGATAGCCCTGGGGGGAGGATTTAACCTTGTCACGGTATGCGACATGATTATTGCCTCTGAGACGGCAATATTTGGTCACCCGGAGCTGAAGTTCGGTCTGAATCCATTATTTGATCCGCTCAGGCGAATCGTCGGAACCGCCAAAGCAAAAGAAATCACCATGTTGGGCGAACCCATTGGAGCGAGGGAGGCATTCAGAATCGGCCTTGTGAACAAAGTGTCCTCGCCTGATACATTTATGGGAGAAGCAATGTCAGTTGCAGGTGAACTTTCTCGAAGACCTGCCAGGGCGATCGAAGCGGTAAAGAGGATATCAGATATTGTTCCGCGTCTTGATAAGGCCACAGCCCTGGAATACGAATTTGAGATATCCGCACTTCTTTCTTCGAGGGCTGAGATAAGAAGACATGTGAAAAGATTTTTTGACAGTTTGAAATCAAGAAAGAAGACGTAACTTACTCGTCGATATTTTGCGCTGTTGCAAAGTCGATCAATTGATCCTTCCTCTTTTTATGCTGCAGTTTCTTGAGAGCTTTTGCCTCTATCTGTCGTATCCTCTCTCTGGTAACGCCCATCATATCGCCGACTTCCTCAAGCGTAAAAGGGCCATAGTTACAGGCAACCCAGGTGCAATTGCAAAAGGTCTCATTTTTTAACCACCACTCACAGGTATTGTCATCGCAGGGTTCGATGATGAAATCCTGTGTCTTCTTGCATACATAATAAGCTGACATCTGTTTTCCTTTTAATAGTAATAGAGGCTTCTTAAAAAGTGTCGCTATCCCGACGTATCGGGATTATAATGGCAAGTAATGTGTAGCACAGCGGTACAGGAATTAAATATTAATCTGCATTTCGCTGTTAGGGTTGGGGAAGCCTTAACCGCCCTTCATTGCCGGGCGACGAGAATTAACCCCGGCCCATCTATCAAGTTACCGGGAAGGCGAGAGTTTCGAAACCTTCATTCGTGTATATTAATTCCTGATGTCGGTTTGTCAATAGTCGACAACTCGCCGGTTGGTTAAAAAGCATAAAACTTCCGAATTTCGTCTTTCTACAAACGTGTTGTATGTAAACTATCCGAGACGGGATTGCAAGTGTCATTATAACATCCCTGCATAAATTTCTTGACAGGGGAATGATCTTCTGATAGGAGCCCCAACAGTCCGCTTGGATCCATGTATTTTTTATCTATGGACTGGGACGGAAGAGAGCCGGAGCTAGAGTAACGAGCGATTTCAGGGCCTCCCGTTTCAAAGCGGAGAGGCTTTTTTTGTGAAGGAACTGACGCCATATGGAGATTATTAAGACAGTACGCGATATGCAGGATTTTTCAGAATCTTTAAGGCTCCGGGGTAAACGGATCGCCTTTGTCCCTACCATGGGGTACCTCCACGACGGACATCTGGGGCTGATGAAAGAGGGGAGAAAACGGGCGGACTGCCTGATAACCAGCATATACGTGAACCCCACACAGTTTGGTCCGAATGAAGATCTGGACAAGTACCCCAGAGATTTTGAAAGGGATGAGAGACTCTCCCGGGATGTCGGGGTGGACGTTATTTTCTATCCGCCGAATTCGCAGATGTATCCTGAAAATTATCAGACATATGTAAATGTCGAAAATATAACCGACAATCTCTGCGGTTTATCACGACCCTGTTTTTTCAGAGGTGTGACAACGATTTGCGCAAAACTGTTCAATATCATTAAACCTCATGTTACCATCTTCGGGAGGAAGGATTATCAGCAATTGATAGTGATAAAAAAGATGGTGGCCGATCTCAATATGGATATTGAAGTTGTGGGGATGCCGACTGTCAGAGAACTGGATGGCCTTGCCATGAGTTCCAGGAATGCGTACCTAAAAGAAGATGAGCGTGAGTCGGCATTGAGCCTGAGTCGTTCACTCAAACGTGCTGCCGATCTTTATAATCATGGACAGCGGGATGCAGGCATAATAATAAAAGAAGTGAAGGATTTTATCGAGAAACACCCCGGTACCAGAATTGATTATGTCAAGATATGTGATACCGAGACAATGAAAGATGTCGGGCGTCTAGATGGAAAATCTGTGCTGGCTCTGGCTGTCTGGGTAGGCACGCCACGGCTTATAGATAATTATGTGTTTGGAGAAACTATTTAGGCAGGTGAATCGATGCAGAGAACGATGCTGAAATCAAAACTTCATAGAGCGGTTGTTACTGATGCCGATCTCCATTATGAGGGGAGCATCACCATTGATGAAAACCTTATGGGTGCTGCGGATCTGCTTCCATATGAAAAGGTTGAAATATACAATGTATCTAACGGAGAGAGATTCTCCACCTATGTGATTAAGGGTGCAAGAGAATCCGGGGTTATATGTCTGAACGGAGCAGCGGCAAGAAAGGTTTCCAGAGGGGATATCATCATTATCGCAAGCTTTGTGCTGGTTGAAGAGGATTCGACGAAAGACTGGATCCCCAGGTGTGTATTGCTTGATAGTAAAAACAGGATTAAGAAGAAAGCGATGGCTTCGTAACGATTGTTATAACTTGGGATTTTTGAGGTGGCGGGGCCATATGTGCCCCGCCTTTGCTGTTGCAGTGGGTGGAGCTTTCTGATATACACCCCCTAGTCTCGAGAGGTAAGGAATGGTAAAGAAAATGCGGAAAAGAATCAAGGGTGTCTTCTTGACGGGGATAGCCGCGATTATTCCCGTTGGTGTGACATTTTATGTCCTCTATCTTATCATAGGGATGATGAACAAACTGGTAAGAATTATCCCCGCCAGGTTTCATCCCGACCATCTGGTCTCCTTCCATATACCGGGCCTCGGTGTGATCATTACACTAATTCTTATCTTTATCATCGGTCTTGTGACAAAGAGCTATCTGGGCACGAAGCTCGTTTCC
>CAZOHQ010000104.1:0-6956 GCA_964579455.1 uncultured Syntrophaceae bacterium
ACTATGGCGGCAAAGGCTTTTTGAGGAACTCGTTTCAGGAGAAATATTCCCAGAAATGCACCGACGGCATTAAACGGCAGCATCATCAGATTCAGTTTGATCGTTTCTAAAGTCATGAAGCCCAGCTTTGCGCTGAATGGCACTTTGAGCCAGTTAATAATGAAAAAGAACCAGGCTGCAGTGCCTACGAATTCAATTTTTGGAAGTCTCATAGCCAGCAGGTATATTATCATTATGGGCCCGGCGGCATTTGCCATCATGGAGGTAACGCCGGCGATAAAGCCAAGGCCGGCGGCGAACCACCACTCTGTTGGGATCTTAGTTTCTTCGGTCTGATTTTTCGTGCGCCAATAATGTATGCCGAGCATCAGCAGCACAATAACCCCGATAATCGGCTTGAGCTGCTGTTCATTGACGATTTCAAGAATGAAATATCCGGTTACAATTCCCACAATTGCGGCCGGCAGCAGGTGCAGCATATAATGCCATTTGGCGTTGTGTCTGTGATATATTATGGCGAATAAATCACCTAATATCAGCATGCCAAGCACAACAGCGATGGATGTGCCTGTTGGTAAAACGGTTGCTACTAAGGGTACTATGAGAATCCCAAATCCGGGGATTCCCGTTTTGGATACTCCTACCATAATCGAGCACAACGCAACGATAATCCAGCTAAAAAAGCTCAAATCAGTCATGCAAACCTTTCTTTTACGCGTTTATGAGTGTTCGTTAAATTCCAGATGAAACCTTTTTAAACGGTTTTATGTTTGCTTACAATAGAAAAAGTAAGGTCGGATCTAATATATTACATGATGGTATCCTGGATGTTCAGTATAACTAATGAATAATTAATATCTAAGATGTGATTCTCATAAACCCTGCTTGTGCCGCCGTGCAAGGGAGCCCGTGACGGTATGTTCCCGGGAGGTGGTTCCCGAGAAGAAGCTCATCCCCGGAGCGATTATTAGTCCGACCATTATTCCATTGACATGCAAGGGCCTTTTCCTTATATTCCATTCGCAAGGAAGGAAGTTCGTATCAGACGTGACCCAATAATTCCCTCAAACTCGGGAGTTTCCGAGCCCGGCTGTTTACACCCCGGAAAAACAGATTGAAGCTCCCCGCAACACCTTGCGGGGGATTTCCGACTGTTAAGGAAAAATTTATTTATTATTCGTTCGCTAACCCCGCCGCAAGCTGCGGGAAATGCGCTCGCTGTTCAGTTCACGGAGTTAAAAATGCAAGATTTCAGTTTATGTAAACGGATCAAGGAGAACATGTCTCAGGTGATCGTGGGCAAACACTCTGTCATTGAAATGCTCCTCGTGGCCCTTCTGGCGGACGGGCACGTCTTGCTGGAGGACGTCCCCGGCCTCGGCAAGACCCTCATCGCCAAGTCCCTCGCCAGGAGCATAGGCGGTACCTTTAAACGGGTCCAGTTCACCCCGGATCTGCTCCCATCGGACATCACCGGCTTCAACGTCTACAACCAGAAGAATGGGGACTTTGCATTCCAGCCCGGACCCGTTATGACCAATGTCCTCCTGGCAGACGAGATCAACCGCACCATTCCACGCACCCAGTCCAGCCTCCTCGAAAGCATGGAGGAGAGGCAAGTCACCGTGGACGGTCAGACCCTGGCCCTTCCCCGTCCCTTTTTTGTGATAGCGACCCAGAATCCCATCGAACTGGAAGGAACGTTTCCCCTGCCAGAAGCTCAGCTTGACAGATTTCTCCTCAAGATAGGCTTGGGATACCCGGATCAAAAGGAGGAGATTCTCATGCTTGAGCGGTTCCAGGAGCAGGATCCCCTGACGATTCTGGAAGCGGTGGCGAATCCGGAAGAGGTGACCCGGTTGCAGCAGGCCAGGAAAAGGATCCACATCTCTCCTCCGATTCGGGAATACATCGCTGAGATCACAGGGGCAACCCGCAATCACAAATCCCTCCGATTCGGGGCAAGTCCTCGAGGTTCTCTCGGCCTGATGCGCGCCGGTCAGGCCCTGGCCGCTCTCAGGGGACGAGACTACGTATTGCCCGATGACATCAAACATCTTTGCGGTCCCGTCCTTGCCCACCGGCTGATTCTCCGGGACGAGGAACGGTTGCGCGGGCGTCTCCCGGAACAAATCCTGGAAGAGATCATCGCCCAGGCACCTGTGCCCGCACCCATCGACTGAGGCGTAGATATCCATGGAAGGGCAAGAGAACAGAGAAGCCAGTGTATTTGTCATCCCTCTGGTGCTATTTCTGGTGGGAGTGTTGCTTTTTGTCTCACTTCTACACGCCCAAAGGGCCCTGATTGTCGCATCCGTTCTCATTCTGGGACTGATGACCCTTGCAAAAGTGTGGAGCAGGCTGAGCTCATCCGCGGTGACATGTCTTTCCACGGTGGATAAGGAGAGGCTCTTTCCCGGAGAAAGGTTTACCCTGAAACTCAGGGCGGAGAACGCCAAGTTTCTCCCGGTCTGGCTTCAGGTCAGCCTCGTTTCGGCTACAGGCCTTGTGCCCTATCCCGAAGGGACTCTACCTGCGAGACAGTGCGGCCTGCTGGGCTATCAGGGCGTCCAGTTCAGATGGGTGCTGGCTGCACAGAAACGGGGTGTTTACCAGGTGGGGCCACCCCTCCTGCGGATAGGAGATTTCCTCGGATTCTTTCTCATGGAAAGGGAAGAGGCTCGGACCCTCGACATCATCGTGTATCCCAAGTTGATCCCTTTGAAGCCGCTCCCCCTGCCACGTCGGGATTTCTTCGGTCTTCCCGGACCGGAAAGCCCTGTGCAGGATCCGGTCTATATTCTCGGCACAAGAGACTACCAGCACAATCAATCTGCCAGGCATATTCACTGGAAGGCAAGTGCCCGTCATGACCGCCTGCAGGCAAAGATCTTTGAGCCCACGGTACAGGAGAAGATTCTCCTTGTTCTGGATGTCGATCAATTTGCCGTGAAGGGAGCTGCGGATGAATTTGAACGCACTCTGGAGGTGATAGCATCTCTCGCCGCCCAATTGGACCAGAAGGGCTATCCCCTGGGTCTGGCAACGAACGGTATGCCGACCGGTGGAGGTCCTTCTCTTTTACCTGTTGCCGCAGGTCCTCTGCACCTTTCAACCCTTCTGGAGATTCTGGCACGGGTGCGAATGGTCAGGAGCGGTTCGCTGATCGACATGTTGCGAAATGGCCTGCCATTGCCCTGGGGGGTAAGCTGTGTTCACTTTTCCTATCATCTGGACGCATCCACCCTTACTGCGGAGAGCTATTTTTTCATTCGCCGGACTCTGCCACGATTTGTTGTATATCATCTCCCTTCTCAGGCATCACGAGATGAACATCGGATTCAAAGCAGGATCGATTGCCTGGATGAGTTACGAATTGAGGGGACGGAAGGAAGATGAAGGAAAGAAAAGACGGCCTTCTCCTGACGGTCCACGGGGCCATGGAATTTACCTGGCGTTACGCCTGGGCCGGGTTTGTCACCGTTGCCATATTCCATCATTCTTTTCCTCTGTTTGAGGCGCTGGGCGTCTTCGCTCTGGCCGCGGTCTTGACCGTTCTGACCCGGGGCAAGGGTTGGCGAATCCTTTATATCCTCGCTCTTCATGTCATGGCCTTTGCGCTCGCCGCGGGGGTCATCGTTCACGCCTTTTATTACAAGACCTTACCTTTCTGGAGCCATGAATGGATCAGAGAATTCTTCGCCTGCCAGCGCCCCCCCATGGAATGGATCATGCTCTTCCTGCTCTTCTTCTGGGTTCTTCTCTTCTGGGCCGGCGGCGTAACCCTTATCAGAAAACCTCCCCATTACTACACGGTCTGCGGCCGTTTTGACCTGGGTCTTGCCGCCTTCTTTGCCCTGTACGTGATCGAATGGCTTCTGCTGGCACGGGAAGGCATCCAGACACTCGATCCCATCGCCGGGCTTTTGATTTTCCCATATTTTTGCTTCAGTATCTTCGCCGTCGGTATGGCCCGAAATCGAGATAACGAACAGAGGGAATATCTGGCAGGCTATCGCGGCGTTGGCATGATCTCAACCGTTCTCGCGATCCTGGCACTCATTGTAACCGCCCTGTTCCTGCTCCTTTTGCCAACGATTACCGCTGTTGCAGAGATGGGATATGTCGTCTTGAAAGAGGCTGCCGAACCCATGGGGCCTGTCCTGGTCAGCATTGTACGATTCCTCCTCCTGGGGCGCCGCTCCCCGCACAAAGCCCCATCCGGAAACGACGACACTGGCTCGCAATTCAATCCTCATATCACCGACGAAAGCAGTTGGTGGGCAGATATCCTTGAACAAGTGGTGGAATGGGGATTCTTCGGACTTATCGGAGTAGCCCTGCTTGCTCTCACGGTTCTCGGGGTATGGCACCTGGTGCGATGGCTTCTTATGAGGACCGCCCTTGTAGGAAACGGAGAGGGGCACGGAAGTTTGATTTCCCTTTGGGTTGAAAGAATCCGGGCCTTTCTGAATTACTGCCGGTCGAGGATCCTCGGAAGGGGGAGGCTCCGGCGCGCCACCCGTTTGTATGCCGGACTCCTAGCCTGGGGAAGGCGGAGTGGGGTGGCCCACGTTCGGAGCGAAACTCCCGGTGAGTACGGAGCCCGACTCAAGAGGCAGTTCCCGGTCCTCGAAAAAGAGATTGGGGTGATCATCGAGTTGTACCATGGGGAGGTCTATGGAACGAGGGTGATCACCGAGGGACAATGGACTTCGGCCAAGTCTGTCTGGCGACAATTACGGAGTCCCGTGAACTGGCCTTCTCGACTGCGATCCTGGTTTTTCCGACCCGGTATCACGACAAGGTCGGGGCAATAATACCCCGTCCGCGTCGATCTCCTGCGCATCGGTGCAGATGGCACGCAGGAAGTGAAAGTCACTACAGATTCCTATGCTTCATTCTCGCCGCCGGTACCCCAGTGTTCAAGCACGTAATCCAGATCCTTGTCCCCCCGTCCGCTCAGATTCACAAGAATCGTACCGGTCTTCATCTCGCGTGCCCTCACCAGGGCATACGCGACGGCATGAGCACTCTCGATCGCCGGGATGATACCCTCAAGGCGGCACAGCTTGAAGAACGCGTCTTTGCATTCATCATCCGAACAGGTCACATACTCGACCCGGCCTTCGTCCTTCAGATAACAGTGTTCAGGACCCACGCCCGGATAATCGAGTCCGCTGGCACAGGAATAGACCGGGGCAGGAGTACCGTCTTCGTTTTGCAGGAGGTAGCACTTGAATCCATGGATAATGCCTTCATGCCCGTATGTCATCGTCGCCGCATGCTGCCCAAGTTTATCTCCTATTCCCATCGGTTCGATGCCAATCAGGGCGCAGGGGTCGCTTAAGAAGGATGAAAAAATTCCTATTGCGTTGGAGCCGCCGCCGACACAGGCACAGACCGCGTCGGGAAGGTTCCCGGTCATCTCATGAAATTGCTCGCGGGCCTCGATACCTACAACACGCTGAAAATCACGCACCATGAGCGGGAATGGATGAGGACCCACGACGGAGCCGATGCAGTAAATGGAATGCTCGTAGTCCGCAAGATAGGCGTCGAAGGCCGAGTCGACTGCCTCTTTAAGGGTTTTGAGGCCCTGGGTAACCGGGACTACTTTCGCACCCAGCAATTTCATACGGCTGACATTCGGCGCCTGCTTGACGATGTCGACTTCGCCCATGTGTATTTCGCATTCCAGTCCGAAATAGGCGGCAGCCGTGGCCAGCGCCACACCGTGCTGTCCAGCGCCGGTTTCGGCGATGACACGCTTCTTGCCCATATATTTCGCGAGGAGGACCTCACCCATGCAGTGGTTCAGTTTGTGGGCGCCGGTATGATTCAGGTCTTCACGTTTCAGATAGATCTGCGCCCCGCCATTTTGAAGGGACAATGTCCGCGCGTGATACACCGGCGTTGGTCGACCCTGAAAATGTTCGCGGATGTAACGAAGCTCGGCAATGAAGGTGGCATCGTTTTCGATCCTATGGTACGCCTCGGTAATCTCGGCGAATGGTTTCTCCAATTGAGGCGGTATAAATTTACCGCCGTACTTTCCAAAAAATCCGTCTTTATCGGGAACGCTGCACTTTTTGTCCTGTCCGGTCATTTCTCACCCCGTATCTTTCGTTAATATCTTGCCTAAAACAAGAGTGGTTCAAAGCAAACAGAGCTATATAGACCAAAACCATGTGTTTGGCAAGTATGAATGGCTGATTCTCAACTAAAGTACGAAGGGTGCCTGCGATCAATTCAGATCATCTTCCTTGATGTCTTCGTTCACACACAGTCTTTCACGCAAAGATCAAGGGTGATTGTCAGAATAATGAGGGAAGGGTACATGAGAAAATGTCAGGGTCACTGATAACCCTGTCTATCAGGTTTCATTAACAAAAGAGAAGTGAATTGAACGGCGAGCGCATTCCCCGCTACTTGTTACGGGGAGCTTCAATGATATCAAAAATTTCTTTAATTTCTTCCGATTCTGGCAAGACATCCCGGATCAGCTCCAGGTAACGACGGTCTTTGATATGAGATACGGTTGGCTTAAAGTTGATATCAAAAATCCATCCTATTTGAAGCAGCTTAACATCGTTCAGGTTCTGTATATGTTTCATGTCAACGATTGTCTCATTCATTAAATCCCGGTACACTGCTTCTGAAAATCCTGGCGTATCAGGTAAATCGAATTCGAGTGCAGCATTTCGTTTCCCGTCTTTTCTATGATAATAATCGGTAACCACTTTCCAGATATCCAGTTTATCCGCGTCACGCAACAGTTTAGTAAAAAACAGACATGCTTCCGTTTCATCTTGGGGGAGTGAAGCTCGGTTGTGGTATTGTATGGATCGAAGGATCACATCTCTTGTTGTGTCATCGAATTGGTCGAGCACTCCATGCTTCTTCAATATTTTTATACCCAGTTCAGCATGATTCTCTGATTTTCCATCCATAAA
>CAZOHQ010000105.1:0-6937 GCA_964579455.1 uncultured Syntrophaceae bacterium
GAGAGTGGAACGGGCAAGGAACTTGTGGCTCGCGCAATACAGAAAATCAGCAGCAGGAGTGGCAAGCCGTTTGTTCCCGTTGATTGTTCTTCACTGGTAGAAAATCTGATGGAGAGTGAGCTTTTCGGTCACGTCAAGGGCTCGTTCAGCGGCGCGACGGAATCGCGTGAGGGACGCTTCCAGATGGCGGATAAAGGCACGCTCTTTCTGGATGAGATATCTAATATCAGTCTTGCCACACAGGCCAGACTGTTGAGGGTCATCCAGGAACAGGAAGTTCCACGGGTCGGCAGTTCAAAGGCCGACAAGGTCGATGTGAGGCTCATAGTGGCGACCAATAAGGAACTGACCGTGCTGGTGGATTCCGGTCAGTTCAGGGAAGATCTCTTCTACAGAATATCAGTAGTCCCGATAGATATAAAACCTTTGAGAGAGCACAGGGCCGATATACTGCCAATTGCGCAACACTATCTCAACATATATATAAAAAGGCACAAGAGCAAGGTGAGACGTTTTTCCCAGGAGGCAGAAAAGTCTTTGATGTTGTATAACTGGCCGGGCAATATCAGAGAATTGAAGAATACGGTTGAACGACTATGCGTCCTTTGTGAAAATGAAATCGTCAATCAGTCTGATATTCTTTATTTCGGGCAGTATCGGAATACGAAGGTTCCCGTGGCGGATTCGCATTCGGGAAGAGTGACTCTCGTGGATGTCGAGAAGGAGCATATAGAAAGGGCTTTGCACCATTTTGATTTTCAAATAGGCAAGACCGCAAAGTTTCTCGGGATTGACAGAAAGACCTTGAGAACGAAGATACGAAACTACAACATACATACGGACTGACAGCGTACCGTCCCTTCAGAAATTCACGACTGGTTTTACGCGCACTTCGGGGTAGATCTGCCCCGGTTTTGGCGGCATGGAGTTATACACCCATTCTATGTCTATCGCGCCCAGTTTTATGCCACGATACCACCCTGTGCCCACAAAGGTTCCGCGTATCAGGACATCTTCCATGTCCATGGTAAGGCCGAACACTGCCACGCGGGTACCTTTCTGTATCGCGTCAAGTTCTTTTCCGTAGGCAGCTGTGGAAAAAACGAGTCTTCTGCTGTCTGAAGCCCGACATTGTATCAGCGGTGTAATGCCGGGGAAGCCGTCTTCCCCTACCCAGGCTATGAACTTCAGGGAGTTCAACCTGTTGAATAGTCCTTCTGACCAGGGTTTCAGTATCTGTCCTTCCGCTCCTGTCTTCGCGCCCGATTTCGCGGCCCCGGTGAGCAGAGAAGCGAGGGCGATATGCACCAGCGGCAGCTTCTCTCTGCCATATGTCTCCACGAGATCCATGTAGTACACGGTGTGTATGCCGAAGTAGGCATTATACCTGAACATGGGTTTTTTGTTGAACATCTCAAAGTCTTCCCCACCCTTTGCGCAGTGGGTCCAACGGGCCTTTCCCCTCCAGAGCGCCTTGTCCATAGTCATTATGAGAAAGGCTGTACGGGGATTTGTCATGACGTTCTTCTTGCTCATCCCTTCCGAGAACTGGGCCCAGATTATCTGTGAGGGGGTCTTTGCCTGGAGGGCGGTGATCAGAGTGATGTGAGGAAGGCCTTCGGGATTTATGGTCGCGATTAATCCAATCTTTGCCTCCGGTTCAAATTCTTTCATGTCATTGCTATCGAATTCTCTGAACGACTTCATCTGTTCCCCACCTCCATCTTTGTCGGTCCGCTCCAGTGCACAATATCCGGATCTACTCCCGAACCCGCGGCGCAGTCCGCGAGACTTTCCATGCGTTCCCTGCTCATGAGAGCGCTGTCTTTGAATGGCCAGTCCATATCAAGGCGTTTGTATTTGCTGCTGCAGAGGTTGTTGAAGGAGCAGAGTTCCCATCGACTTACCGCATTGCCCAGTCTGGATGTTATGAAACGGCCTATCCCCTGTATGTTCTCCTCGTATGAAGTGGCTCCCGGGATGATAGGGGTTCGTATCCACAGCTCCGACGGGGTTTTATGTGTGTTCATGTAATGGGACAGATAGATAAGGTTGTCTAATATCTTTTCATTGGAGACGCCGGTGAACTCTCTGTGCCTTTCAGAGTCTATTTCCTTGATATCATACAGCACCATATCAACATACGGCAGGAGCGCACCGAGGACATCCTGTGTGCACTGTCCGGAGGTGTCGAGCGCCGTATGGATACCCTCCTTCTTCAGACTTTTGAAAAGGAGGGCCGCGAAGGTCGCCTGCATGGTCGGATCACCCCCGGAGAGGGTGATGCCTCCGCCTGACTTTGTAAAGTATACCTTGTCCTTTAACGCTTCGGCGACCAGTTCTTCCAGCTCCCATCTCTTTCCCAGCATCTTAATCGCCGTTGATGGACATTCCCGGCTGCATATTCCGCAGGATGTGCACAGATGCCTGTCGATTATGATGCCTTCAGCCCCTGACGAGAGGGCATGCTCAGGGCAGACGCTGATACATGTGCCACAGCCGATACAGGTTGTTTCTGTCCACTGGAGTTGAGGTTTCGGGGATATGCTCTCGGGGTTCTGACACCAGGTGCATCTGAGGGGGCAGCCCTTGAAGAATATGGTGGTCCGTATGCCCGGACCGTCCTCTGTGGACAATCTCTGGATTTCCAATATCGTGGCCCCGGATGATGAGTTGTTTTCTGCCATAGCGATTGTAAAGAACTTTCGTGTCAATAACATCCGTGGCTTTCACGGGCAATGATCTCATCCTGGAGTTCCCTGCCTATGCTGGTGAAGTACGCGTTATAGCCCGTTATCCTGACGAGCAGTGTACGATAGTCTTCCGGATGGTTCTGCGCGTCTCTCAACATGTCGGCATCCAGTATGTTTATCTGCAGTGCGGTGCCCCCGTTTTCCGTGTACCCGCGCAGGAACGCCTTGAATTTCTCCCTGTGCTCCGGGTCGCGCAGAAGCGAGGGATTAAGGGTAATGGTGTGACTTGAACCGTTCGGAAGATTGTTTAGATATTCGCCCCAGTCTCCATTCCCGTTGCCCGCTTTTCCGCCGAGCACCTTTCCGACGGAATTAATGTTGGCTGTGGGTCCGTTTGTATCCGCGCCATTCGATGGACATATGGCGTTGGACAGAAACTGTCCCTTCGGTCTTCCGTCCGCGCTTGCCGCCATGATGTACCCGGATCCTATCCAGTAATTCCAGCTCAACATGCCGGGTCTGAACTGCCTGTTTGTAGATACGGTTTTGTGCTTCCATGCCTCGTCAGCCCACAGATCCATGACCTTCATCCCCATAGCATCTGCCGCGTCGTCATCCCTGCCGTACTTGGGAGCCCTGTTCTTTGCCTTGGCCTGAAGCACTTCATGCCCTATCCAGTTGTCCCTGAGCGCCAGGACGAGTTCCTCCATGGAGCATTCTTTTGTATCAAAAACCAGATACTTTATGGCAAGCAGAGAATCCACCGTGGTGGCGAAGGTTACACCCTCCAGGGTAGTAAAATTGAGTTCTGCGCCTCCCTGTGTGATGTCAAGCCCCTTCTCGGCACACCCCTTTACGAGGCAGGACAGGTATGGCGTAGGGCAGTATCTGGCCCTTACGGACTCCGTCGCCTCATACAGCTCCGCGCATTTTTTTACAATATAGGCAGTCTGTCTGCTGTAAGCCGTCCAGAATTTGCCCCATGAATTGAATGTGGCGGGATCTCCAGTGGCGGGACCGTCCTGCTTGATCTTTTCCTGTTTGCCGGTGATGGGATCCACGGCGGGTATCAGATCTTTTCCGCCCGTCAGTGCCAGTTCTACCGCCTTCAGGAGGTTGAGATTGTTATCCACCGTTCCGGAACGGTCATTGCCCACCATGGTGTTTTCGAGGCATCCGACGGATGCGTAATCGTGGACGTTATCTTCATGTATGAGGTCTTCACACCCCGCTCTTTTCGCCTCGCGCATCATTCCGGCCATGGACCTCTCGTCGAAGTTAAGCAGGAAAGGAGACCCCTGACTGGTGGAGATCATGTCGACTATCTTGTCCAGAAGTTGTTCGGGACTGTCTCTGTGGAGCCTGATGTTGGGCTTAGGCTCGAGTATGGGACTCATTTCGTCTACGACCTCAAGGATGGCGTAGGTGAGATCATTGGTTTTGTCCCGGCCGTCTTTCCCAATGCCCGATATGTTGAGCAGCTGGCCGTACCCCGCCGTGATGCCCTGGTTACCCCCCAGGCGTATCAATGCGTCGTAGGCGTAGTTGGCATGCACCCAGAAGCATTTCAGGATTTCCTTTCCGAATTCCCTGTCCATGCCGGAAGAGAGGGACTTCTCCCAGTATGGAAGGAGATACTGATCTATCCTTCCGAAAGAGACTCCCGGTCCGGGGTAGTTCTCGTCGCTCATGACCAGCATATGAGTCAGCCACAGGGATTGGACGGCTTCCCAGAAGGTTGTTGCGGGCTCCCAGGGAACCCTGTCAAGATTTCCGGCCATATCGTAGAGTTCGGTCTTTCTCTCGGGGTTGTCTTCCTTTTCCGCCATATTCTTGCACAGGGAGGCATACCGTGCCGCCAGCTCACGAGGCATGGTTGCAGCCGTCTTCATGGCCCTGAGCTGGTCTCCTTTGCTGGTTTTCTGCTCTTTCTGGGTAAGCGCGTCAAATGCCGCCTGCAGATCGGCGTATATTCCCTTCCACCCGATACGCAATGTCTTCTCGTATCCGGGTATAATGTGCCCGCTGGTGGCCCCGGCGTTTCCGTATCCACGGTTATAAAACCATTTCAACTTTGCACGGGCGCCTTTCCTGCCATACATGAGCTTGTCCCTTTGAGCGGCCTCTCTTCGTGTCCAGCACTTGGATGCCTGAATATTGAAACGCGCCCCTGCAAGGAGGTCCCCGGGAAGGATCTCCTGCGGCAGATGGTTTACCATGACTTCCTTTATAAACCACGCCCGTCTCTCGGGGAGACTCCACGACCAGAAGTCTTCATGCAGTGCGACCGTTTGGGCCGCCTGGATGAATGAAGCCTTGAGCGTATCGAAAAATGCGTAGGTCTCAGGGACTATGTAAAATGTTGTTTCGTCGTACTGTACGTCCCAGGGTTCCCCTGTTCCCCATGAGGTGAACTCATTGTTCCACGGTCGTTCCACTCCCCTGAAATAATAATTCCTGAGCCATTCGATTCGTGGAGAGAGGTTGCCCGGTTCCTTGATCTGGTAGTGCGTCTTCACCGCTGCCGATGTGCCCATTTCGACCTCCTTTGTGAACAGACCAGAAACTGTATAGCAATTATTTCTGAAAATCAAATATGATTTAATTCTGATATGCTGCCGAGATTGCGAGAATGTCCCTTCGCGAACAGACATGAACTAGACTGTTATTGTATAATTTCTTATTTTTCCTTGCCACTTCTATGATGCGGGGAATGACCGTGGATTCTCTTCAGTCCCACTGTGTGGGATGTGCAAAACCCGAAACTGTCAATTCTGGATTCCAAACGGGTAAGAACTCCCCCTAAGATGGGGAGAAAATACCCGATTACGGGTTGGTATAGGACACCGGTACTTCTATTATAATAAGTTATATCAATTAGTTATGCTGGTGGCATCGAAATTGCTGTATGTCTGATTATTCTTACAAATGAAAAAGAGTGAGCAACCCGTATCAGAAAAGGGGCTCAAAGCCCATTTTCTGAGAGATCATCAAGGTATGTAACAAAAGAATGCGGAGATGCTAACATCCGGTCATGTACCGTCACAAAAGAGCGAGGATTGCAGGTGCCTGTCTGTAGGTGTTAATCAGCAGATCCTGCTGATGGCAGGGGTATAGCCTGGCACGCTATGCCCCTGTTTCCTCTTTGTTCCTTAAATGAGTCACCATGTGATGCCCATTATGAAGTGAGGAACATCCTTTTCACTTCCAGTCTGAAAAAGGATAAGCCATTCAAAGAAGTGACGGGGTTAATAGTTCTCCACAAGAGGGTTAAGATTACTCGGCAGCGGGATCGGTTGTGCCTGTCGTATAGCGATATTCTATAGTATGCCGGATAGTTATGGTTATGGTATTAAAATTGCTAAGTAGATCATAGATCACAACAACAGTGGGATACGGAGGGTTCAGAACGGGGAATAAATCCGGTAATGCGGATCTGCCGCGTCCCGCATAGATTATAAGAACGCTGCCTCAAAGACCTGTTCGCAGTTTATTGCAACCGAAGATTTAGGACGGAGACTCATGGTAAGATTTTGGTCATGAGCCGGGGCAGTCTTTTTTAAGTATCCCTCCTTGGTAAAGGAGAAGCGCCTATAAGCATTGCCTCGCCGTCTGCGATGCCTGGTGCCCTTGAGATTTGCGTGCGTCGTTCCGGAAGGTTGACCAATGCGCCCCTCGAGATGAGAAAAGGATCTCATCTGCATATCCGTGGACAGTACGGCAGGGCCCCCCCTGTTGAGATTCTTAAAGGGCAAAAGGTACTCCTCATCGCAGGCGGTCTGGGTTTTGCCCCCCTAAGGTCGCTTCTCCTTTACCTCCTTGATAGGCGTGACGAATGTGATGGAGGTATCCTCTCTCAGTCCGTCCCGGTTGCAGAACTTATATTCAGGTTGAATAAACGTATCGATAAAACCTTTTGATTTTAAAGTGTTTCGTTTCAATTCTCCGTAACGTGTCTCTCTCATTTCAGGGTGTGGTCTGTTTCATATCTGCTGGCTTCCCCCTCGATGGTAGATTCCCTTTTTTTTCTTGAGAACGCAAAAAATGAGATGAAGCAACCGTTTCCGGTGTCGGGGTAATCTGCCTCACCATTGGGGAGTTATACCCCTAAAAAAAGAATGATTGGGAAGAATATACAGCATATGACTATATAATTCATATGCTTATAATTATGGCATTGGCCTTGCAACACAATAGACTAAAATCTATAAAGGAGGTACCAGACCATGACCGTTAAGAAAAAA
>CAZOHQ010000106.1:0-6934 GCA_964579455.1 uncultured Syntrophaceae bacterium
CCAGGCATTAAAGCGGTCTTGGATCTGATAAGCCAACAGAGCGATGAGATCGGGAACAATCTAACCCCCGATATTCGCGCTGATAGTTCTTTTCGGAAAGAAAATTTTCGCAACTATACCAAATTAACGACAATTTACAAAGGTGAAATTAATTTTATATGGGAGAAAAGACAGAACCGTGCCTGCAGTCTAAACGTTGCGTCCGGAATTGCAGGCTCATCTTGAACGGATAAAAGGTTGCACCAGAAAGATCTGAAGGGTGGATATTCCGGTGTTTTTCAATATTATTCTTTGACGCGGGTAAGGTAGTCGCCGGTACGTGTGTCTATTCTTATTTTTTCCCCTTCTTCGATAAATGGAGGCACCTGAAGATTATAGCCCGTTTCGACTTCAATCGGTTTTGTCCTTCCCGTAACCGAATCCCCCTTCGCCCATGGTTCCGCTTTAGTGACGGTAAGGTCTACGAAATTGGGGAGCGTTACTCCGAGCGGTTCATCCCCGAAGAAAAGGATTTCCACGTCCAGATTATCGATCATGAAGTTTTTTGCGTCTCCCAACTGATCTTCGGTCAGGTAGACCTGTTCGTATGTCTCCGAGTCCATGAAACAGTATTTTCCGCCCTCTTCGTAGAGGTATTGCATCTTTTTTTCCTGGAGATTGGCGGGCTCGAAGGTTTCCACGGCACGGTAGGTGCGTTCAAACTGGTTCCCATTGATCATATTCTTGAGTTTGCATCGATAGAGAGACTGTCCCTTGCCGGGCTTTGAAAAGGTAAAATCAACTATCACGTAAGGATCACCATCGATCTGTATCTTCAGGTTTTTTCTCAAGTCGCTTGCGTTGTACATGGTCTGCTCCTGTGCTTTTTAGGAATTTCAGCAAATCTGTTCTTCTATTCTATTTGTACGGATATGTCAAAAAATTGTTGGATTCTTCCTGCGGGGGAGGCTTGAGGGTTGATTACATCCTGGTTACCCTGAACACCTCTTCGATGGTGGTGACTCCTTCCAGCACCTTTCGGGATCCGTCCTGGAGCATGGTGGACATACCGGATTTGACCGCGTCTTTGCGTATCTGATTCGAGTCCGATGTCTTCAGTATCAGTTTCTTCAAATGATCGTCGAGGATCATCATTTCAAAGATGGCGGTTCTTCCCTTGTAACCCGTGTTCATACAGGCGGGACAACCTTTCTTCCGGTAGATTGTATGATCTTTCAGCAGGACCTTGTCAATGCATGCCTTTGCCAGGGATTTGTCATCCGGGATATAGGATTCCCTGCATTCGGGGCATAGAACCCTGACGAGTCTCTGTGCAATGATCGCGATTACGGATGATGCCACCAGAAATGGCTCTACGCCCATATCCGTCGTGCGTGTTATAGCGCTGGCCGCATCGTTGGTGTGAAGTGTGGAAAAAACCAGATGTCCGGTGAGTGAAGATTGAATGGCGATTTCGGAGGTTTCTCTATCCCGGATTTCTCCGACCAGTATCACGTCGGGGTCCTGTCTTACGATGGATCGCAGACCCTTTGCGAATGTAAGATCAATCTTGGGGTTTACTTGTATCTGGCCTATCCCTTCTATCTGGTATTCTATCGGGTCCTCGATCGTAATGATGTTGATTTCGGGGCTGTTTATGGTGGAGAGGGCCGCGTAGAGGGTTGTTGTTTTTCCACTCCCCGTCGGGCCTGTAACCAGGATGATACCATACGGAGATTTAATCAGATCATTGAGTATGTCTAATTGTTCATCTTCCATTCCCAGGTCGGACAGCTTCAGAATGGTGCCTGTTTTATCGAGAAGCCGAAGGACGACCCTTTCACCAAACGCGGTGGGAATGACGGATACCCGTATGTCAATGGCTTTGTCGCCGATCTTTATGTCTATTCTTCCATCCTGCGGCAACCTCTTTTCCGCGATATTGAGTTTAGCCATAACCTTCACGCGTGAAATCAGTGGAGACTGGATTCTCTTCGGAAGCTTCAGAATATTGTAAAGGACACCGTCTATCCGGTATCTGATGATAAGTGAGCTCTGGTAGGGTTCTATGTGAATATCACTTGCCCTGTCTTTGACTGCGCGTGACAGGGTAAGATTCACCAGTCTTATTATGGGGGCATCACTGGTATCATTAAGCAGGTCGGCGGTTTCTTCTATCTCGGAGATGATACTGTCCGGAGATTCCTCCTCACTCATATCCTGGATGAACTCTTCGGCGGAATCTGCGCCCTGATCATATGCGATATTTATGGCCGAAAGAATGGCAGCCCTTGTGGATAGTACAACGCCGGCATCCTTCCAATCCAGTAGGTGCAGGATGTCGTCAACAGGCTGAAAATTGGATGGATCATTCACCGCCATAAAGGTGCCGTCCGGTGTTTCCAGAGGAACCATCTTCTGTCTTCTCAGGTATTGTATGGAAAGGGTTTTCGTAAAGCCCACGCCGAGGTTTTCGGTGGGGAGATCGGGCCAGAAAGGCAACCCGAGCCGTGCGCCCATTGCCTCAAGGAGGGCCGTTTCACTGATATCCTTCCTCTGGATCAGTACATCAATGAGGGGTTCCCCTTTGACGACAGGTGCCTTTAATACATCCGCGATTACCTCTTCAGAAAGGCCGTATCCTGCAAGCTGGGATTCTCTATTCATGACGTATGTCCGGGGGTTCCACGAAATCTGATTGTGATCGGGAAAATAACATTTTTCGTTGTCATATCGCTTGCCTTATGGCTTGCGTTTTTTCTCATACGTTTTGATCACGCCCTCTTTAACCTTTTTGATGTGTTCCTGTTTTTCTTCGTATATCTCGCTGGCCTCTCTCGGATTTTCTACGATGTGGGGGGTGATGAATATGAAGAGATTTCGTTTTTCACGCGACTCGCTCACATATTTGAAAAGCCAGCCGAGGAAAGGAATATCTCCGAGACAGGGTACCTTGTACGCGGTATTGGTGACATCGTCTCCGATGAGACCGCCTATGACGATAGAGTTTTTGTCCTGTATCGTTACGACCGTCTTGGCCGTGCGTTTCAGCGTGGTGGGACGCACCGTCTGTTCGCCTGCTTCCGTGACAAGCTTCGTAACTTCCTGGTATATGTTGAGCCTGACGAAGCGGCCCTGGCTGATCTGAGGGGTGATTCTCAGCGTGACCCCCACATCCTTGTATTCATAGCTGCTGTAATCTATATCGCTGGTGGTGGTTTCCGCCCTTGTCTGATAGGGGACATTTTCCCCGACATATATTTCTGCCTCTTCGTTGTCCAGAGTAAGTATCTGAGGTGTGGAGAGTATATGGACATCTTCGTCTTTTTGATAGGCCTGAAGAATCGCTCCCAGGTTGGGGAATGCGATGCCACCTATGCTGATCGTCTCGCTGAATACGCCCAATGACAATCCCTCCGGAAAGGTTGCCACTCCTGTCGTGGAATCAACCGTCGGCATGATGTCCTTTCCCCGAAACCCGCCTCCATAATACTTGTTACTGCCGAATTCATCTCCGGCCATCCACTCCACGCCGAGATTAAAGCCTTTGTCCACATTGACTTCCATAATAAGGGCTTCAATATAGACCATGGGACGGGGGATATCGAGTTTTTTGATCACACCCTCAAGGATGTTGTAGTCATCCCTTTCCGCCGTGATGATCAGAGTGTTTGTGGCCTTGTCAGGAATGATGTGTATATCTTTTGACAGGAGGGGAGATTTCCCCTTTTGGGCGGTTTTGGTGTCTTGAGATGGAAGATTCATCAGAACAGCTGAAAGCTCTTCGGCATCGGCGTTCTCAAGACGGTAGACATGCAGCCCCTCTTCTCCTTTGGGGACATCTTTGTCCAGAAGCTCTATGAGCTGTCTGATACGTGACGTGTCATTGTCACTGGCCAGGGTTATGATGGTGTTTGTGCGTTTGTCGGCTACAATTTTTATGGTGGAGGGGAGTGTACCTTTCGTTTGCCTCTTGGTTGTCTTCTCAAATATTTGAGTCAGCGATTGAGCAATCTCTGTGGAAGAAGCGCGTTCCAGCGGTATGACGGAGATCTGTTCTTCTATTCCCTCGGTGTCCAGGGCGCCTATGATCTTGAGGAGCCTTTTTATATTGGAGAGCAGGTCCGTTACGACAAGCATGCCTGTCGGGGGATAGGAAAGCATAACACTTGATTTGGATATGAGTGGTGCGAGAACCTTTTGCATCTCATCCGGGTTGGCATAATTCAGAGATATGATCTGGGTTACAATCCTGTCTTCGGAGGTTATTGCCCCATCTTTAAGACGCGTTTCGACATTTTTGGTTGTTGCGTCCCTGGAAGGTACTATCTTGATGATATTTTCCGATGGAACCGTAGTGTACCCGTGTACATCCAGTACCGATTCGAACACCTTGTAGGCTTCCGGGATCGAGATTTTTTTCGGGGAGATTATGGTGACCGTTCCTTTGACCCCCCTGTCGATGACAAAATTGGTGCCTGTCAATTCACTTATGAACTTGATAAAAACCCGTATGTCAACATTGTCAAAATCTATGGTGACAAATTTGGACTCGTCCCCCTGCTTTGTTGATTTCGGAAGGGCTTCTTTTGTTACGATCTTTCCAGCAGACGGAGTGTTGGAAACAGATCCTTCTGCCGGGGTCGTTTTGATGCCGGATGTGGTAACGATCTTCTCCTCGCCGGTCACCTTTGCCCCCATTATGATTCCGGGTGCCGCGAATGAAGTGAGGCACAGAATGATGGTAGATACCAATACGTATTGTATTATTGATTTTCTCATGCCTGAAGTATCTCGTTTTCTGTAATCATTTTTGTCGCCCTTCTCATTCAAAAACTTTTCCAAACTCCTCCGATTCGCGAACATTTTTCAAATCTCTATCATCTTTTGCCCATTTTCTCACGTCATTATTTAGTTGCACGGCCATTTTCAGATACTCAAGGGAGTGGGGGATATCCCCCTCCTGTGAATAGAGACATGCCAGATTATAATAGGGATTGACATAATCACTCCTCAGGCTGATTGCCTTATTGAACATCACCTCCGCGTTTTGAGTCCTTCCACGGCTCATGTAAATGACCCCGAGATTGTTCAGGGCGAAGACGTGTTCCGGTTCGATGTGCAGGACATTTTCGTATGTCTTACCAGCCATATCCAGGCTGCCTTTCCGTTGGTAGCTCAGGGCCGCTCGGTACATGGTGTCCACGCGGACTGTCATATCGGTGGATTTTTTCACGCCATCCGTATCCTCAGCTGTGGGGGACGGAACGCTTCTTTTTTTGCTGGTGCCGGGAAGTGGAACAGCCTTCGTGTCTGTGCGGTTAACCGGTTCCTGTTGTGGTGCCGGTGTCTCTTCAACCACAACATTTTTGCGTGTGATTGCGCCGTCCTTTCCGTCCGGCGCCCTGTTTCCAAACAGGAAAAGAGCAATCACGGCAACTGATATCAGTACAACAGCCACAATGATTGTCCATGCTGTCATGCGACCGGTATGACTTTTGTGGCTTGTCACCGGCGTTATACGGTTGTAGCGTTTGTGCAGGATGTCTTTTTCTTCCTGAGCTTTTTTAAGGGCGTTATCTATATGACTCATCTATTTCACTGAAAATAATTCGTATTCGAGAAAAAATTAAAAACCGCCTCTCTGTTTACCGTGACTGCCAGCAAGAGAAGGATAATGATAATCAGGGCAGACAGAAGCAGCAGTTGTCCTTTTTCTCTTCGTGAGTTTGCTGTATCTGTCAGGTAGCCGCTGCCGATATCGGACACCGCTTCCCTGATAAGATTCCTGCCGATGACGCTGGAATCCCTGCTGTACGCGATGAGCAATGCCCTGTCACAGATGACATTTATGCGCCGTGGGATGCCTCCGGAATAGCTGTGTATCTTTCTGAATGCCTGGCTGGAAAACAGGGGGACTCCGTTGTCTCCACCGCCTACTGCCAGCCTGTGCCGTATATAGTCCTCTTCCTGGTAGCGATTCAAGGGGATCAAGGTATACCGAACTGAAATTCTCTCGTTAAGTTGTTTCAGCGATGGCGATGTCAGAAGGTCATCCAGTTCCGGTTGTCCGATGAGTATGATCTGTAGCAGTTTTTCCCTTTCGGTTTCGAGATTGGAAAGCATCCGGATCTGTTCCAGCACGCCGCGGGAAAGGTTCTGGGCCTCATCGATAAGTAACACCGCGTTTCTCCCTGCGGAGAAGTTCTTCAGTAGAAATGTGTTTAACGCGTCAATATATCGCTTTTTGGTCTTTCTCCCTCGTCCCGATTTGACTCCGAATTCCTGATTTATTGCTGCCAGAAGTTCCATCTCCGAGAGAGAGGGGTTGAATATGAGGGCGCTGTCAACCGATTGATCCAGGACGGAAAGCAGGTGTCTGCAGATGGTGGTCTTTCCCGTTCCGATTCCTCCCGTAATGACTATGAACCCCTTCTTTTCGTTTATACCATAGATCAGATGGTTTAATGCTTCACTGTGCTGCGGGCTGAGGAAAAGATACCTGGTGTCCGGGGTCATATTGAATGGATTTTCTTTTAAACCGAAGTATGATGTGTACATGGTACGATTAAAGACCAGCGGTGAGCTTCAGATCTTTTCCCCTTCCTCATTCTATTCAAAGATATATTCGAGATCCTGTCTCTCTCCCTTTCTTTTGATATTAAGGCTTATCGCGGAACCGGATTTAAGTCCGGTGTACAACTCCATCATTTCCTCCGGGCTCTTAATGGGTTCATCGTTAACGCTCTGTATGACATCCCCGTTTTGCATGCCCATTTTCTGGAAAATACTCCCTTTCTTTATTCTGCTTATGATGAAGCCATCCGATTTTCCACCTGAAAAATATGGCCGTATCCTGGCCTGCGTAAGAATCTTACTGACGTCTTGCAGGGCTTCATCTATCTCGGTCTTTCTCACGGTGATGGAACTTCTTCTTCCAGAAACCGCCCGTTTG
>CAZOHQ010000107.1:0-6931 GCA_964579455.1 uncultured Syntrophaceae bacterium
TATGTTACCCTGGAGCCCTGTTCCCACCATGGAAAAACTCCTCCCTGTGTTGATAGAATCATAGAAGCAAAGGCAGCACGGGTGGTCATAGGAAGCGTTGACCCTAACCCCCTTGTCTCCGGGAGGGGGATCTCTCTGTTGCATGACCACGGTATTGAGACGCAGGTGGGAGTTCTGGGGGAACAGTGTGAGGATCTGAATGATAAGTTTTTCACGTTCATGAAAACGGGTATGCCCTTTGTCACACTGAAGTACGCCCAGACCATTGACGGGAGGATAGCTTCATCAACAGGTCACTCTCAGTGGATAAGCTCTGAGCCTTCCCTCAGATTCGCGCACAGATTAAGGGGCCTCCATGACGCGGTCCTGGTCGGGATAGGGACCGTTATCGCGGATGATCCCGATCTTCGGGTTCGTCTGGTCAGAGGGAGAAATCCCCTGAGGGTTATTGCCGATTCCACACTGAAAATACCGCCCGGTGCGCGTGTCCTCGACAATCAGGATGTCGCGAAGACACTGATTGCCACCAAACCTCTTTGCGGAAGAGAAAGACTTCCCCTGCTGAAAGAGAGGGGTATTGAAACACTGATTATCGACGAGAAGGACACAGGCGGCCTGAATCTGAAAAAACTGCTGACAGAACTCGGGAAGAGGCGGATATCTTCGCTGCTTGTAGAGGGGGGTGCGGGTGTCATCACTTCTTTTGTGAGAGAGGGTCTCTTTGACCGGGTGATCGTTATCACCGCGCCCAGGATACTGGGCAGGGGGATAGAGGCGGTGGGCGATCTGGGAATATCGCGGATGGACGATTCCATTGGGCTGAAGTTTGAAAGGATCTGCCGGAAAGGCGAAGATATCGTAACATATTTGAGGAAAAAGGATTGATATGCCCTGGTACGCGGTTTATACAAAGAGTCGTTTCGAAAACAAGGTATATGCCGGTCTCATTCAGAGGTCGGTGGAGACTTTTTTCCCAAAGATAGAGGTGTGGAGCCGGAGAAAAGACAGGAAAAAGAAGATACTGATTCCCATGTTTTCCGGCTATCTGTTTGTGATGTTTCCTGAATACACAAACGAGAGAAAACTCAATGTCCTCACCACTCCGGGCGTGGTAAAAATGCTGGACAAGCCGGACAATTACGAGCCGTTGAAGGTCCCCGATTTGCAGATAGACGCTATCAAACGCCTGATCGTTTCAGATGTGGAAATACAGCCCTACATATATCCGGGAGAAGGGGAGCTGGCGAGGATAACAGACGGTCCCTTCAAGGATATAGAGGGGGTTGTCATGCGAGCCGATTTCCGAAAGCGTTTGTTTGTCGTGTCCATAGATATACTCCAGCGCTCTGTAGCCATCAAGCTGGAGGGTTTCCAGATAGAGAAGATCTGAAGGCGTCCAGAGCCTCATTTTCAAGGAGATCTTCGCGCCCTTTATACTTTGGTGAAAAGTGGAAGGTGCGGATGTTTTTGACCCCTGCCATTCCGGCGAGATGTCCCGCCTGTTTCGCTGTCAGGTGATATTTCTCAGTCGCCGTTTTACAATCCTTCTCCAGAAAGGGGGCTTCTATAAAGAGGATGTCGGAATCCTTTGCCAGTTTCACGATCTTTCGCGCGTTATCGCTGCTGTAAACGGCGTCTGCTATGTACGAAATCTTCTGACCTTCCGTTATCCGGGTGATCTTTTTCAGCTCGCCCAGTGGCATCATTTTCTCTCGTCCCCCCTTCCACCGCACCCGTAACGGCAGATTGTCGGGTTCACCCCTGCGGACAGCGTCCTTCAGATCCACAAGCCAGTCGCCCCGTGGCAGCCCCATCTCTTCAAGGACGTTTTTCATTATGTTCACGTGCGTGTGTTCTTTCAGTGCAAAGGCAAGTACCGGGATCTTGTGGTCGAGGAAGGCCGCGTTCACCGTGAAGGTGTTTGTGTCGATCAATGTGCCGTTAAATTCGCCGGTGTCAACCGGATCAGGGTTGAAACCCTCCCGGCAACTGTACTGTGTTCTTGTCACCTGTGTTTCGGAGACTTCCGTTACCTTGAGTACAAAGTCATTTGTATAGTTATTGACGAGATTCCATGTATAGGCGGCCAGTTTCCCCTCCACGTTTTTTGTGAATCCGGGAGGGCCGAAGAGAGAGATATGCATGTCCCTTCCGAGGCAGATTCTCAGGAGATGGTCAAAGCCGATAAAGTGATCCATATGCGTATGAGAGATGAAGATATGGGTAACCCTGAGGATCTGTCTCGGCTGTAGTCGATATATCTCTCCGAGGTCGAAGAGTGCCGCTTCACTCCTGTGCTTGAATTTTACATAGACCCCGGGATCGGACGAGGGGTCGTTTATAAGACTGGCGCTGAACATGACACCGTAACTATAGACAAATATGTAAAAACCTGTCAAGGAATTTGAATGACGGGTCTATGTAATTATGGAGTCTATCTTCCGGTCATGTGTGTGCCTTGCGCAAGTGGTCCAAGAAAGGTCCGGCGGCTGGATTTCCTGACAGATTTTTGAAATGTGCCCATCTCAAAATGATATGAAGAGACTATCTTGTTTCCGGATAGAAACCGAAATATCTTGACATCGTACGGTGTCGATGGAGTATTATCAGAACATGAGTGTATCACTGAAGAAGGAAACCGCGCTTGCCAGGCGCATGGAGGATCTGGGAGTAAAGGAGGAAGATCTTCGCGAAACCTTTGTCAGGGCGTCCGGTTCTGGAGGACAGAAGGTGAACAAGACATCCTCCTGTGTGGTTCTCATGCATATTCCTACCGGTCTTTCGGTAAAGTGCCAGCAGGAGCGCTCCCGGGAACTGAACCGTTTTTTTGCGAGACGCATTCTTCTTGACAGAATAGAGCGGATACAGAAGGGAAAGGCAAGCCTCCAGCGCCAGAAGATAGAGAAGATACGGCGGCAGAAAAGGAGACGATCGAAGAAGGCGAAAGAAAAGGTACTCAAATTGAAACACATCCAGTCTGAGAAAAAGAGCCTGCGCTCGAAGGTTTCAAATGCCGATGAATAAAGATTTGCTGAGCAATCTTGTATCAATGACACTCGCTAAAACGAATGCAGTGATGTATGGAGCGAAAGAGATATTGATCCTGATGGGAAAACCTGTCGGTATCTTTAAGCCTTCCTCAACCTCGAAGATAGCGGTGAGGGGTGACGGTAGGCACCCATCAGGTATAATTATCTACAATAACTAACTATGTATAGAAGATAAAAAAAAGGGGAGGAACATTTCTTATTCGTTCCTCCCCTTTTCTGATAAAGCCTTTCGGGTACGTTTTATCCGGCCACGTACTTGATCAACGGATTGGCATAGAGAATGACCAGTGATACGACCAGCGCGTAGATAGCGATGGACTCGGTCATAGCCATACCGACCAGCATGGTGAGCATAATTTTCCCCTGCCCGTCGGGATTTCTGCCAACGGCGTTTGCTGCGCCACCCGTTGCCTGACCCATTCCGCTACCGGCGCCGATTGCGCCAAATCCCATCGCTATGGCAGCGGCGATAACGCTGCATGCGACTACCAGCGCCTTGTTATTGGCGATGGTGTCAGGCGAAGCCTCAGCCGCGAACGCGACAGCGGCGGTTACGAGCAGAAGCCCCATGCTGATCATGAAAATGCTGATGCCTTTTAAAGATTTCCTCATAATAAAATTCCTCCTCTGTATTATTTATTTGCCGATTTCCCCATGATACGGTCCTTCCCCAGACTCTCTTTATTCGCCAGAATAGGATTAACATAAAAAAACGGCTTTCTATATCTAATCGTGAAGGTAACAGTTGTCAAGAAATATTTGTCAAAAAATATCCGCATGTGGTATGGAGACTGCGGGAGATGATCAATCGGAAAGTAATGAATTATGGCTGTAATAACAGATATGGATAAAAGAGTCGCACAGCAGGTACAGGGAGATATCCCCCTTGATAAAAGGCCGTATGATATTATCGGGAAAAGAATCGGGATACGTGGGAGTGATGTTATCGATGTCTTGAAAAGGTTGCAAAAAGAAGGAATCATGCGCAGATTCGGCGCGGTGCTGAGGCATCGCGAAGCCGGTTTTCCCGAGAATGCCATGGTCGTCTGGGCCGTTTCGGAAGAGAGATGCGAACAGGTAGGGTCTCTCCTCGCGTCTTACAAGGCAATAACCCACTGTTACGAGAGGTCTCCCTCCCTTGAGGGCGTATATAATCTCTTTACGATGGTGCATCTGGCCGCTGGAGAAGATGAGGAAGAAACCGCCGGAAAAGACAGGATGGAGGAACTGATAGGCAGGGTCTCTTCGTCTATCGGTATCGGGGATTACAAAATTTTTAGGAGTCTTGAGGAATTCAAAAAGAACAGTATGGAGTATTTTTAGATGGATACGTCAAGATCGCTTTTTCAGGAGGCGCAACGGTACATGCCGGGTGGTGTGAACAGCCCTGTGCGCGCCTTCAGATCGGTTGGATATGAACCCCTGTTTATTGACAGGGCCTCGGGTTCGAAGATGTACGATGTTGATGGGAGAGAGTATATCGACTACATCGGTTCGTGGGGACCGATGATCCTCGGGCATGCCTGTCCTGCAGTGGTGGATGCGATACGGCAGGCCGCCGGCAGGGGTACGAGTTATGGCGCTCCGACGGAGATGGAAATCGAGATGGCAAAACTTATTGTCGGTGCAATCCCGTCGATCGATATGGTGCGGATGGTCAGCTCCGGGACCGAGGCCACAATGAGCGCAATCAGGCTTGCGCGAGGATACACCAACAGAAGCAGGATCATAAAGTTCGAGGGATGTTACCACGGTCATGCCGATTCACTTTTGGTAAAGGCGGGATCGGGCGTCGCGACACTGGGTATCCTGGTGTACCTGAAGAGCTCGCGAAATTAACGATTACTATCCCCTATAACGATATCGAGGCGGTAGAATCGGCGGTAGGCCTGTACGGCGATGATGTCGCATGTGTCATCGTTGAACCGGTTGCCGGAAACATGGGCGTTGTCCCCCCGGCTTCCGGATTTCTTGAAAGGTTGCGGACGATTACCTCTGAGAGGGGTATCCTCCTGATATTTGATGAGGTGATCACCGGCTTCAGACTGACATATGGCGGTTTTCAGAATGTTGCCGGTATTGAGCCGGATCTTACGTGTCTCGGGAAGATTATCGGAGGCGGTCTCCCGGTTGGCGTATTCGGTGGCAGGAGGGAAATAATGGAGAAGCTGGCACCGGTAGGACCGGTTTATCAGGCTGGTACGCTCTCGGGCAATCCATTGGCCATGGCGGCGGGTATCGCTACTCTCAAGTGTCTGCAAAAACCCGGCGTGTACGACGCGCTCGAGGAGAAGACCGTACGCCTGTGCACCGGAATCGATAACATACTTGAAGAAAAGGGGATATCTCACCGGATAAACCGGATGGGCTCCATGTTTACACTCTTTTTTACCCCGGAAGACGTCACCGATTTTGCCTCGGCCGCGAAGAGCGACGCGAAGCTCTTTTTACGCCATTTCGGGAAAATGCTGGCGGGAGGAATAATGGTTGCCCCTTCGCAGTTCGAGACTTCTTTTGTTTCCCTTGAACACACCGATAAAGACATCGACATTACTCTGAAGGCATTCTCATAGCGTGAAGAATAGTATGGCTGTCACCATTTTTGTTGGGAGATTATATCTCTTTTTATTCTTTTCCCTTGACTTTAACCTTTGACACATTTAATGCGTAATATGCACTTCGCTCATGTAAGAATAAGGGGCTGGATCTTCATTCTTCACACTATTTTTGGTTGTTATTCCCGATAGATTCTCCTTCGTATGTGATGCGGCTTGGGTGTTATGACAAAACTGAAACCTTCATATTACATTTGTTCATCTCATTATTTTTCCTCCTGATGTAATCCAGGGGGCGAAGCTGTATCACCGGGAGCTTCCTATTGAAAACTTTTAAAAAAGATCATTCAAGGTCTGGGCGCATTTTAGTCACGGGGGCAGCCGGTTTCATAGGCTTTCATGTATGCAGGCGTCTTCTCGATGACGGGTATGACGTCATTGGTCTTGACAACCTGAACAGCTACTACGATGTGCGTCTGAAAGAGGCGCGACTTGAGCGACTTAAGTCATTCGACAAATTTTGCTTTGTTCGCTTGGACCTGGCAGACAGAGACGGCATGGAAAGCCTCTTTGCCGATCACACCTTTGACAGGGTCGTCCATCTGGCTGCCCAGGCGGGTGTGCGCTACAGTCTTGAAAATCCTCACGCATACGTGGAGAGCAACCTCGTCGGCTTCGTGAACATCCTTGAGGGATGCCGCCGTGGGAAGGTCCCTCACCTTGTATTTGCCTCCTCCAGCTCCATCTACGGCGCGAATACCCTGATGCCCTTTTCGGTGCACCACAATGTCGATCACCCGGTAAGTCTCTATGCAGCCACTAAGAAAGCGAATGAACTCATGGCGCACTCCTACGCGGCCCTCTATAAAATTCCCTGTACCGGCCTTCGATTCTTTACCGTGTATGGCCCATGGGGAAGACCTGACATGGCCTACTTCCTCTTTACAGATGCCATTCTCCGCGGGGAACCGATAGATGTGTACAACAGGGGAAAGATGAAGAGAGATTTTACGTATATAGACGATATCATAGAAGGCGTTGTCAGGGTGATGGACCTGATCCCTGCGTCGGATGTAACCTGGAGCAGTGACAGACCCGATCCGGGAACAAGCTTCGCGCCGTATAAGATATACAACATAGGGAACAACAACCCTGTCGAGCTTATGCGGTTCATCGAAACACTGGAAGACACCCTTGGCATGAAGGCGAAAAAGAACCTCCTCCCCATGCAGCCGGGAGACGTCCCCGCGACCTTTGCCGATGTGGATGACCTGATACGGGATGTAGGCTTCAAGCCCTCAACGCCGATCGAAGAGGGAATAAAAA
>CAZOHQ010000108.1:0-337 GCA_964579455.1 uncultured Syntrophaceae bacterium
TCTGGCAGCGGCATCTATCCTGGCGGCGGCATCCGGATGTGCCAACCAGGGGAACGAAAGCTCTGCTGCTGTTGAGACAATATCCAGTTTTTCTTCCAAGATCCCCATAATCTGAGACTCAAAAAAATCAAAGAAGGATCCCGTGGTGTGAAGTACGACATCTGCCCCTGTCCTGTCCAGTACCTGGGACAGGTCTTTTACTACAGGAAATCCCACAGGAGTTTCGAGACCGATTACTTCGCCGACATCCCTGCCTATCTTCCCCTGATCAATATCCACCGCTCCGACCAGTTCCACCGGATCGTCGGTGAAGCCCGAAAAGAGTCCCATGGCATTG
>CAZOHQ010000108.1:347-6918 GCA_964579455.1 uncultured Syntrophaceae bacterium
ACGCTCCATAATATGGCGCGCCATGGCGCTGCCGATCGGTCCCAGACCATATTGTACTACCCGTATTGCTTTAGCGTTCATTTTATTTCTCCTTCATTTTTCCTTTATTTCTAATATGTTGAATCATATAAACAATTGCCAATATAGCGATTCCTATAAGATCGCTGTAAACCTCCGGAGAAAGAAGGCAAAAGGCCGCAGTACCTGTCAGCATCCTCTCCGGAATAGTGGATTTACTCTTGAAGTACCCAATAACGGTAGCGCCGAGGGCTACAACGCCCACCAACAGCGATATAAAGATATGCGCAAAGCTGATATAGTCAAATGAAGCTTCGGAATCGAGAAGCGGCGGCAGCAACAGGATTATAGGGGCTGACACAATAATGAAGGGAACGACAAACCCCGCTGAAGCCAGACCGAAAGCGGTAAATCCCGTCCTGAACGGGTTGGCACCGGAAATCCCCGATGCCGCATAGGCAGCAAGGGCGACGGGGGGGGTCACATCCGCGAGGACGGCATAAAAGAGTACAAACATATGAGATACCAGAGGGTGAATGCCCCACTGCAGGAGTGCCGGGGCTGCTATCATCGACGCTATAATATACTGGGCCGTCGTGGGAATACCCATACCGAGGATAAAACATGCCACTGCGGTAAATATGAGGGTGAAGAATAATGCTACAGAATTTGCGCTCAAAAGATGCCATATATCAAGATTTATAACAATAGCTGTCACTACATGCGCGAGTTGAATAACCGCGGCAGCAAATTTGAGCCCCAGACCGGTAAGGGTCGTCGCTCCCACTATAAAGCCTATACACGCGCATGCAGCCCCTATGGCAAGGGCATTTTTTGTCCCCAGTTCAAGGGTTTCCATTATATCCGGAATTTTCATTCTGCTTTCCCTGTAACGAACCCCTATTGCGATAACCGTTATCATTGCCCAGAAGGAACAGAGTGATGCCTCCAGTCCCCATGCAAGCAGCGCCACAAGAACGGAAGCAGGCAGCAAACTGATAAGCCAGGAAGTCCTGTCTGTTTTTTTGAAGGAATAGATGAACCCGCCGACAAGCAGGGCAAACCATACACCTGAAAAGAGGGAAAAATGTTCCAGTGGGTTCGCCCTGATCAGAACGGAAGGAATCGCCAGAAAGATGGTGATCAGAAGCGGGTATGTTTTCCCGTGTATCTGACCGACGGCGACAGAAAAAAAGATCCCCCAAAAAGCGGCCAGAAACGGGCTACTCCCTGATATCAGGAGATACACAATGATGACGATGGGCGTCAGCAGCAGCCACCCGTCCTTTATTACTTCCCACAGACGGGGAAGCGTCTCACGAGGGAGCCCCTGCAGACCCTGTTTTTTGGCCTCCAAATGCACCATGGTACCCACCGAAAAGAAATAGAGTATAGCGGGGACAACAGCACACGCGGCAATCTTGATATAGGGTATCCCCAGAAATTCCGCCATGATAAATGCGGCAGCACCCATAATAGGAGGCATCAGTTGGCCACCCGTTGACGAAGCCGCCTCAACGGCTCCGGCAAATCGGGGAGAATAACCGACACTTTTCATAAGAGGAATCGTAAAAGCCCCGGTAGTGACGGTATTTGCTATTGAACTCCCGCTTATAGAACCCATGAAGCCGCTGCTTATAACGGCAACTTTAGCGGGACCACCGGCAGACCACCCGGCTATGGACATCGCGCAATCCATAAAGAACTGTCCCAGACCCGTTTTGGATATGAAGATCCCGAATAATACAAAATGGAACACAAAAGTGGCGACAACCCCGAGCGGGATACCATATATACCCTCCGTACCAAGATACATGTGCTCGATGATTCGCTCGATGCCATAGCCCCTGTGTGCGAAAAAGCTTAGTCCCGGAATATCGATAAAATATGGCCCCAGATAGCAGTTTACCAAAACGAGGACGGATATGATTGGGAGAGGAGCCCCTATACTGCGCCTCGCTCCCTCCAGCACCAGCAAGATTGCAAAGGCTCCTACAACTACATCCATTTTAAGGGGAAGACCCGCTCGTATAACAAGGCTGTTGAATTCCAAAAATATATAAACAGAGATAAAAGACGCGAGGATTGCAAAGAATACATCAAAATAGGGCATATCATCCTGCTGATAGCCGAAGGTTCCACCCTTTATCATGGCAAATAATGCTCTGACCCACTGCACAGCAAAGAGCAATATCATGCTGAAAAATACACCGAAGAGAAAAATACTCCAGAAAAAGAGGGGTAAGCCTGAATTTTCAAACGCTTCTGCCAGGTGCATATACTGAAAACCGAGACGTGCTCCGTAAGCCAGCACCACTATCATTATGGTAAACATAACAAAGTCTATATATATAAAAATCCTGCTCGATAAAAACTCCCTGCGTTTGAAATAGACGATAAACAAGAATGAGGCGAACGACAGGATAAACGTGGCATATCCTGATAATTCCAGGATTTCACGGAACAGGGCACCGGCGATGGAAGCTCCAATAATTCCATAGATAAGATCATAGATAAGATATTTTCTCTCTTCTGTATCATTTTTTCTTATAGAATAAAGAAAAAAGACAAGAGGGAGAACAAAAGCCAGGTGGAACGCTCTGTGCCTCCATTCCTGAAAAACCCCGAAGCCTGCCGTATAAATATGAAATATCGAGAGAACCTGCGTCATAAAAAAGGCAAGCTTCAGCGTAATGCCGGTGAGTTGACGGAATCGAAACTCCGGATCATATTTGGCAATTTCTTCTATGTTTTCTGAGATGATAATTTTTTCCTGTAGATCCATATAAAGGTCTCCTTATTCAAAAATTTTTGCCTTCACATACAAAAATTTAAGAAACGTCAATCTTTCTACGGTCACCCTCAGGAGGGTGTCTCCGGCAAGGGAAGGAAGCTTCAGAAGCCTGCCGTCTCCCAGCGTCAAGGTGTTGTCATATTTTTCATTGACCCATAGATCAAGCTGCGGCACTATCCTGTGCATGTTGGAAATACGCAGGTGATCCCCATCAGTAAAGAGTTTTTCCTCTCCGGAAAGGGTGGTTGGAAGCCCGGTATTGGAGGAAGAGAAGGTCGTTTCATACAGCACGATTCGAAAGTTTTTGTCTATCTTGAAGTATTCACGAACAGGGGACAGCTCAACCGAATGGATATATTTAGTTGAAAATTGATCGTTCGGCCGGACTATATGAGCGAAAACCGGCCTGGTTTTCCTTATTGCCTCTATCCTCAACACATGACAGGGAATAAGAGAACAGAAACAAAAGATAGCAAGAGCCGAAAGAATGATTATTCTTTTCTTATCCATAAAGTCCGGGCACCGCAAAAACGGTGCCCGGGTACCTCCTCAACAAATCAATCTCTCGCTTTCTACTTCAGGCCCTTCTCCCTGTAAAACTTCAATGCGCCCGGGTGAAGGGGGATCGCCACACCGTTCAGTGCCGTGTTGAGGGTCACATCTTTGCCCTTGACATGGGCCTGCGCCATAATCTCTGCTCCGCTCGGAGCTTCGGCAGCCTGGTCGCCCTTTTTGCGCAGGACAAAAGCTCCCTTTTCCCACAGTGCCTTGGTAAGATTGTACACCATCTCTTCTGAGATGGCGGCATCAACCACCCATTGAGCCATCGTGGTAATGGTCGGAGTGTCTACATCCACCCCCTTGTAAGTCCCCGCGGGGATAACCACCTTCGCGTAAAAGGGAAACTCCTTGATAATCTTTGCTATGGTTTCGTCATCCAGCGAGACAAGAGTAATGTCTGATGTCGTGGCCAGTTCCGTTATGGCCGCGGTAGGCCATCCCGCTGTAACGAATGTTACATCAGCCTGCCTGTCCTTCAGCCTCTGGGCGGCGCCGGAAAAACCGAGCCAGTCCACATTGGCAAAATCATCATAAGTAAGACCGATACCTGAAAGAACAGACTTACAATCTACTTCGGTTCCACTTCCTCTGTCACCGGGAACCAGCTTCTTTCCCTTCAGATCCTTCACACTTTTTATACCTGCCCCCTCTCTGGCAACGATCTGGATTGTCTCCGGGTAGAGAGAAGCAATGGCTCTCAGATTTTTAACGGGTTTCCCATCAAACTGCATGATCCCGTTATACGCATAGTAGGCAACATTGTTCTGCACGAACGCCGACTCGATCTTATGACTCTTGATGAGGTTACAGTTCGCGACAGACGCGTTACCCGACTGGGCGGTGATAATAACATCGGGAAGCTTGTTAGATAGAGCCTGAGCCAAAACGCCCCCCAAGGGATAGTAGGTACCCCCCGTACCACCGGTGGCAATCGCGAAGAAACTTTTTTTCGCCGCGAACGCCGGGCTGATAAAGAGCATGGATAAAGCCACAAACAGCACAATAAACAGTACCAGATTTCTCTTCTTCAACATAATTATCTCCTTTCAAATAATGTAAGGCCTAACCCCTTTTCCCAACTACACAACTTCCTCTCCTATCGTACGATGCAATAAAATATTTGCCAGTAATTGTCAACTCTTTTAATGCGGCAAGCTTAACCGCCAGAGCCTGGGATCATATGTGATAGCGAGTGCCATCCGGAAAGGGAAGAATATCCCATAAAGCTATTGCGGGAAGAAAGCATTTGACAATTCGCCTGTTCCGTTTATAAAGAAGGCGGCTACAAAATAGAATCGGAGTGAACCCTCATGAATATTTTCTTCAACCCCGACGGGGTTGCAATAATCGGTGCTTCGGACAATCCCTTGAGAGGCGGATATCACATCCTTAACAACATATCCGGCGGGTACAAAGGCAGGATATACCCCGTAAATCCGAAACATGATTCGATCCTTGGAATGAAATGTTATCCCGACATCTCATCCATCCCCGGTGATGTTGACCTGGCCATATACTTCATCCCGGCCACATTTCTTCCCTCTGTCATAGAAGAATGCGCGAAGAAAAGTGTCAGGGGAATCATTATAGAGTCGGCAGGATTCGCGGAAGTGGGTGAAGACGGGAAAAAACTCCAGGAAGAGTGCACCGCCCTCGCCGGCAAACACAACATACGGCTCTGGGGACCCAACTGCATGGGTCTTCTCGACGGTCATTCGAGGCATGTATTCTCCTTCATGTATACAGATTTGTGGAAGACTTTGATGGTTCCCGGAAACATTTCGATGATCGTTCAAAGCGGCATGCTCTCCGCTATCTTTCTCATGATGATACTCGAGAGGGGAGGAATGGGTGTCAGCAAGATATGCTCTATCGGTAACAAGTGTGACGTCAATGAAACCGATTTACTGGAATATCTGATAGATGATCCCCTCACCGGGGTTATCGGGTTGTATGCTGAATCCATTGACGACATCAGGCGTTTCATGAAACTGTGCCGATCCACCACGAAACCCGTTATCGTTCTCAAGGGGGGGAGGAGCCCCTCCGGAGCCCGAGCAGCCGTGAGTCACACGGCCAGCCTGGCGGGAAATTACACCATCATGAAGAACGCCTTCACACAATCAGGTGTGATACCGGCGTATGACTTTAACGAACTTATGGACCTTCTCCGGGGTTTTTCCAAAACCGGATACCGCAAGAGTGATGGTGGAACGGCTGTTATTACCTTCTCGGGTGGAGGAGGAATCGTCACCGCCGATTTCATGCATGATCTTGATCTCCCTCTGGCCTCATTATCCGAGGAAACCTTAAAATCCATTAAAGAGGTCTTTCCACCCTGGATGGATCCCTCAAATCCCGTAGATATATGGCCTGCCGTCGAAAAAAATGGAATAGAGGCCGTCTACACAAAGGTGGTGGACGCCGTCATGCACGACAGGGGAGTGGACTCTCTTATCGTACACATCTTTTCAGGAAACTGTGACAGCGATATGTTTCGCCCCCTGAGCAAGCTGAAGGAGGAACTGGCCAAACCTGTCATCGTATGGCTGGCGGGGATGGGAGAACCTTTCCACGCATTCAAAAGAGGTTTGGAAGAGATGGGTCTCCCCGTTTTTGAAGAGATGGGCCGCGGGGTACGCTTCCTCCACGCCGTGAAACAGCATTATAGCAAAAAACCTTACAGTCCCAGCGGGTCCGGATTGTAATGGCTGATCCCGTATAGGACCCTAAAAACGAAGCCTAAAGGTTCATCTGTTTCAGACTCGATACTTATTTCACAGCACCCTGAGGCATATGGCGTCTGTTGTTATTGCCAAACCACCCCCGGGAATTTCACAACTTTTTTTCCAGGACCTGGGCCGCGGTATGAATCACATCCCACGCCCCGCTAAAGGGCGGACTATAGGCGAAATCCAGATAGCCTATCTCGTCAAGTCCCATACCGGACCACAGGCAGGTAGACAGAATGTTGATGCGGCTGACCGCTCCGCTTTGTCCTACGGCTTGCGCCCCCAGCAGTTTCCCTGAGCTCCTGTCCGCAATCAGTTTGATCCCCAGCCGTTGGCCCCCACCCATTGAATGTGCCACTGGATTCCCCCAGATGATGTTGGCTGCTGGAGCGTATCCGATCTTTTCCGCCACTTTCTCGTCAAGACCGGTCATGGCGACTTCCAGGCCAAACACCTTAAAGGATTG
>CAZOHQ010000109.1:0-6912 GCA_964579455.1 uncultured Syntrophaceae bacterium
TGACAGCCATATTCATATCATCTTTTATCATTGCCCTGTCGGGTGCGATGATGCCGGGACCGGTGCTGACCCTGGCCATCAGCGAAACCACAAAAAGAGGATTTATTGCCGGTCCACTGATAATTCTCGGTCATGCTATCCTTGAGATATCGCTGCTTTTACTTCTTATACTGGGTTTTGCGGATTTCATCAATAAGCCGGAATTGCTTGGAATTGTAGGAATAGCGGGAGGCGCTGTCCTGCTATGGATATCATTTGACATGCTGAAAGGTATCAGGCAACTCAAACTTGACCTCTCAACGGGGGAAAGCGCCTGGGGTGGTCCCGTCATGGCGGGTATTCTAATGAGTCTGGCAAATCCCTACTGGATAATATGGTGGGCAACAATCGGACTGAGTTATGTTATTATTTCGATGAAATTCGGATTCATCGGCGTGGCGGTTTTCTTCACAGGACATATACTGGCCGATCTGCTTTGGTACAGCGTAGTGTCTCTGTTTGTTTCACGGGGGAGGAAATATATAAGCGATAGAATATATCGGGGAATTATCGGCGCCTGCGCCGTTATGCTTATCTTTTTTGCTCTCTATTTCGGCGTATCGGGAATACGATTTTTTATTTAGAAGCATGGCCGGATGACATTTCCCGATCTCCCTTTTCATATTCCTCCAGCATCGTCCGCTCGATATCGGAGCGAATACTTTCAAATTCTTCAGATCCCATCTTTTCGGGAATGGATTTAAGGGGGCCGAAACGGATGACAACCCTGCTGAATGGTTTGGGGACCATGAATCGATCCCAGCTGTTAAATGTCCAGGCGTTTTCATACAGAACATAGGTGGGACAGATAGCGGCTTCCGACTGCTGCGCCAGGGATATAAGACCTGGTTTTATACCGTGAGGAGGCCCGGTCGGTCCGTCTACAATATGACCGGCAATCCGGTTCTTAATGACCGCGTCAATAAGTGTTCTTAAGGCATTTTTGCCTCCCCGGGAACTTGATCCACGTGCCGGTATCCATCCGATCTTCTCAACGATATCGGCAATAAAATCCCCGTCCCTGCTCTGAGAGATCATAATGCAGATTGATCTTCCCAGTATTCTGGGGAGATAAAATCCTCCAAAGAATCTCTGATGCCATGAAGCCAGAACAATCCGCCCGTTGTTTTTCAGGTGGTTGTTGATTGTGTCTTTACCCTCAAAACGCAGCCGGATGGTCTTTGCGTACAGATTAAGAATATGATACGCAAAAGAGGTCAGGAAATATTTAATGAAAAAGAATTTAATCTCTTTTTTCAGGTTCATGTAAAATGCAGCTTTCTCATAGTTGGGAAAGAACAGATATCTCGGCTACGAGTTCCTACCGGTTTTCTTTCCTCTTTTTCCGGTGCTATGCGATCTTCAGCCCCTTTATCTTTCCACCGTACCGGGTAATCATATAAACAGGATCCGTTTCATTTCTTTTGAATAATGAGATCACCGTATCCCATCTTCTCAAGGGAGTTCGGGAATTCCTTGAAAGCGGGTTTGACCACGGGGAGAAGTTTCATCATGGCCGTTATCTTCCCACCCTGTTGTACCTTTCTCCTTGTGACAGCTGCAATCGGATTTTCGAACCCGTGCCAGAAACTGTGGGAAAAATCAGCCTTCTGCTTGGACCAGACATCTTCCTTTAGATCACAGGGCCCCAGGTAGTAGTTTCCGTAGTAGCCCTCCTTCTGTGGCGGGTTTTTCAGGTCTATGGTGATCTCACAGTCCGGATCGGTATAGATGAACTTGATGATGATATTCGCCTTTGACATCTTGGGTCCGATCTTTTCGTCGGTAAGAACCCGATCCAGGAAATAACCGTAGATCTCATAAAGGTGATCGGCGTCTCTGTAGTAGATTCCCATTAGTTTCCCTCCTCCTTTTATAACATATTTAAAAACCTGTGTGATTTTTACTTACCCTTGCGCTGATCAAATCTCCGTCCGAAAAGGAGGCTTGCCATGGTGATCTTCAACATGTTGATGGTACCCCCCGCTACCCGCCATGCCCGACCATCGCGAAGCATCCTCTCTGCGGGGAACTCTCTACTGTATCCATAGCCACCGAAAACCTCCATCGCGGCATTCGTCACGTCAACCACCATCTCGTTGGCGAAACACTTTGCCATTGCCGATTCGTACATGGAGGGCAACCCCTGGCCGGCTCCGGTCACGGCCCGGTAGACAAGAAGCCGGGCCGCATCGAGTTTCATGGCCATATCGACTATGGGAAACTGGACGGCCTGGAATTCGCATATGGGTCTCCCGAAGGCCTCTCTCTGCTGGACGTATGCCTTCGCCTCCTCCAAGGCGCCCCCTGCAACACCGAGACACATGGCGGCATTCCCGCACCGCTCTATATCAAAGGTCATCATCAGATTCCTGAAATCACCGGGTTGTACCACGACGTTCTTCTTTGGTACCTCAACGTCTTCAAAAATGAGATCACAGGAAGGCATCCCCCTGAGCCCCATAAAGTCTTCCTGTCTGCCGAACGTAAAACCGGCACTGTCCTTTTCTACGAGCAATCCGCCGATACCCTTATAGCCCGGGATATTGTCAAACCTCGAATAAACCAGATAATGGCTCGCATAACCACCGCCGGTGATAAAGGTCTTTCGCCCGTTCAAGATGTATGTGTCTCCGCGGTCGATGGCGGTTGTCGACAGCGACGTGAGATCGGACCCGGCTTCAGGTTCCGTCATGCTCACCGATACGCTTCTCTCGCCCTTGCATACTCCAGGAATGATAGACTGCTTCTGCTCTTGTGTCCCGAAGATATCGATCGCCCGCACCGGTCCCACATTTGACTCAAATACCGGTGCCGCAATCATGGGACTGAACTTTGCCAGCTCTTCGATGGCGATAATTGCTTCGATCGCCGGCCTTCCGCCGCCTCCATATTCGGAAGACAACGTCATGCCCAGAAGTCCCATTTCGGCATACTTTTTCAGCAGGTGGTGGGGGAATTCCCCTGTCTTGTCCACCTGTGCCGCGAGTTCTTTGAAGTTCTCCCGCTTTCCCATTGTCCGCAGGGTCTCAAGCATCATCTCCTGTTCTTGTGTAAAACTGAAATCCATTTCCGCTCCTTTTCCCGTATCCGTCAGATTAATCTCATCAGCTCTTTGATCGTATCCAGACGATCCATATCGAGTATCGTGTCGATTACCGTATCAACCCGGCCCCTTTCCCCGCCACCGGTAAAAAATCTCACTTTCTCGGAGATCTCCTTTTCATTCATCGGATCACGGGGATCCCCCTTCGGGATATCAATCTGTGTGACCAGCGATCTTCCGTCTTTAAGAACTATCTCCACCCTGCTTGATGTCATTTCGGGATATGCTGTGTTCAGATCATCGTCCATCAGGACGGCAACCTTTTTTGAGAGGGCGACGATGGCGGGGTCTTCAATCCGGGCCTCTGTCATCTGCCGGGGCCCGAATTCCCCGTCCATTATGGAAGCGGCGACACAGTATGGTATGGAAAACTGTGCCGAGACGAAGGTGTCTTTTTCCCTGACGCCCTTTCCCACCGCGATGACCGCGATTCCGTATGTATGGACCTCGACCTTTTCTATCTCTTCGGGAGCGCACTGGTGTTCCTTGACGATCTCAAGGGTCGCCTGAATCGCCCCGTGGGTATGGCGGCAGGATGTATAGGGTTTGAAATATATATCCATGATCGTAAAGTGCTCACCCAGCCGTTCGGTAAGTTTTACGATTGCCGGTTCCGTATCCGTGGTAATCTGCGTGAATCCGCCGTTCAGCATCGAACCCTCGAAGACATACGGTGCCCCGGTGATTCCGATGGATGCGAGATCCGCCGCGGTAATTCCCGCGCTCGCGGCCTGCCCACCCTGTACAATCTTTATGGTAAACCCGCCCATAAGCTGTTCCGCCATAGACAGGGGGACCAGATATCCGGCATTTCCCAGGGCATTGAGCATCCCTTCGTTATCACATCCATAGAGCTTGGAGACCGCCGCTGCCGCACCGAACGTGCCGCACGTCCCCGTCGGAAGGAATCCCGAAAGCGTATGTCTCGGGTGCATTGCCGCGGCAGGCCGATTTGCCGCCTCATACCCGGCCACAACGGCCTCAATCACGTCACTGCCTCCGAGACCGCGATGCTCGGCAATTGCCAGGGCGGCCGGTATCACGGCAACGCCGGGGTGGTTGCCGCCGAAACGGAGGCCGTCCTGGGCCTCGATAGCCTCGGCAGAGGTGCCGTTTATAAAGGCGGCATTCTGCACAGTGGTTTTGAAATCCCATCCCAGGGCCGACGCCTGCGGGGCACCCCCCAGTAAACGGATATATTCCGCCACTTTTTTTACAGCCCCCAGTTCGCGGGACCCATAGATATTGGCAATACAATCCAGGATACACAGTTTCGTCTTATGGATAACCTCGGGAGGAAGGTCCCTGATAGAAATACCCGCACAGAAATCAGCCAAAGTTTTCGTATCGTTCATAGTTTGCCTCCCCGTATCTATTGTATCCACGCCACAATTCGGCGGGACGTTACACATACCCGCGACCTTCATAGATCTTGATCATTCGAAAGGGATCAAGAACCTCGCGCATGACACGCAGTTCCTCTGCTCTCGGGGGCTCCGTTTCATGGACATCATCGGCCACCTTGAGGTCCCAGGGGGTTAATGCAGCGATTTCATCGACGGAGCTGTCGGGATGATAGGTTGCAAGGTATGCCTCTTTTGTATCAGAATTGAAGCGCATTACCGCCTTATTCGTAATGATCACCTCCGGCCCCGTATCGGGGGGAAGTCCCGCTTTCTCCCTCGCGCCGGGGCCATCGATATAACCCGGTGTGGTAATGAAATCGATTCGTTCCGCAAGTCGTCGTGTGTCATGGAGGGCGATGATGAGGATCTTCTTTGCAAGTGATCCGATCGGATTGGCGCCACCGCTTCCGGGGAGGCGGCTGGTTGGTTTATCATAATCACCGATAACCGTGGTGTTAATGTTTCCAAATTTATCGACTTGGCTTCCCGACAGAAACCCCACATCGACCCACCCCGCCTGGAGAAACATCGCCATGACATCAACCAGTCCGCCTATCATGGCGGCGCCGGGATTGAGACAGGGATCACCGACGGAGAGTGCCGGTCTCGTCGGTCTCGCATCGTACACGCCCGATTCCTGCATAAGGGTGGCATTCGGCGCGTTCGTATATTTCGCGATATTGGCGGACATGGTGGGAAATCCCGTCCCCACAAGGACAACGTTTCCATTCGATATCTCCCTGGCACCGCAGCAGGCCATCAACTCCGGTTTGATATAATCATCGGGATGTTCTTGCATATTCAGTTCTCCCCTTTCGATGGCTAATAGGCATAGCTCACGGGATATCCGTAATCGAAGCCAGCTTCTAGTTTCTTAAAGGTCCCGTATCCGAAGCGCTCGATATAGTGTTGTATGTAGGCCTTTCTGTCCTGCAGCCCAAAGACCCACTCATTGAGAAATTCCTCAAATCCTTCGACCGTATTGGAGGCCTGCTGATACAGAGAGCCAAAGGAGAAGTCCACATCATAAAATCCGGGGGTGTATCCCGGATGGGCGCCGAAGGGTTCTTCAACCACCGCCGCCACCTTGAAATCGGGAACGATGGTCCGTGACGGATCCTTGCCGATCACCTCTCTCGATACGATCCTCTCACAGCTCACGATTACTTTTTTGGCGGCATTGGCGCCGACCTTGCAATCCCCCCCGATTCCCCAGATCTGGGCATTCCCCGATTCATCGGCCTGCTGAACATGGATTATCGCGACATCGGGATGAAGGGCCGGCACGAGAAGCGTGGGGCTTCCGTCAAAGGGGGAATCGATCATTTTATACTTATTCTCTCCCATAAAGGATTTAACATTCAGCAGATCGGACCCGGCCATATCCTTTACGGGGACAAAGGGCATGCCCATGGAACCGGCCAGGAGCATCATGGGCAGAGAGAGATTCGTGTATTCCTCTATCTCGATTTTGTGGGGAATTCCCTTTTCGATCGACCGCCGATAGCAACGGCCAAGTCCGTAAAGCCCAAGGGAAAGAAAGGTTCCGATAAATCTCTTCACGACACCCGCTCCGATCATCATATCGAAATCATCGGAGGCATTGCCCCGGGTAATAGTCAAATCCTTCTTCCCCTGCCGTATAATCTCATGGATAGCCGCGAAAGGGGTCCTGCAAACATAGCCGCCGATGAACAGGAAATCACCGCTATTGACGTGTTGTTTTATCGCTTCATCCATCGGCATGATCTTATTCATGGGATACCCTCCGTGGGGTGATTGTTATTTTTCTCTCTGGGCGAGAACGGATCTCGTAATATACATCTACAACTCATACTCGGTACGGCTTATGATCTCATCCTGCGCGGTTTCGGTGAGTCCCGTAAAGAGGGTCGAATATCCACTTATCCTTACCACGAGATCTCTGTGCCGCTCCGGATGCGCCTGGGCCTCCTTCAATACTTTCCGGTCTGTCATGTTGTACTGAACCTGGATTCCACCCCGATGGAAATAGGCCTTCATAAGGGCCATGAGCTTTTCGGAGCTGATTCTCTTATCGGAAAATCTCATATTGAGATTGGCACCGTTATAGAGCCGTGTGAGGGGCAATTTCGTCACCGAATTCATTACTGCCGTCGGTCCGGTCAGTGCGTTCCCCGTTGTCGGCGTCAGGCCGTTTCCGAGGACATCTCCCGAGAATCTGCCATCGGGGGTGGCCGCCGTAAAGGAACCGAAGGCAAGGTGAAATCCGACGGAGAATACGCCGGGCCAGAAGTATCCTCCCCGGTAATTCGTATGTTTTTTCAGTTCGTCACAGAAGTGATTCAACACCTGTGCGCCCATTGCATCGACGGCATCTAT
>CAZOHQ010000110.1:0-6878 GCA_964579455.1 uncultured Syntrophaceae bacterium
GGCCAGGTATTTCTTCTTTTCATTCAGATCAGTAACATATATGTCCTGATACAGAAATATGATCTTCACATCCTTCCCGGAGGTTACCTTCAGGTCAACCTTCAGGGTCAGCACGTTACTTCTCACCTTTGCTCCGACGACTGAAGCTTCCATTTTACCATCTGTGGATGGTTGTGTCTGAATAGGTTCCAGGGCATAAACAGATACTGCTGCAAACAGGATCAGGAACATGAATACCGCAATTTTTTTCACCATGTGCATATCCTCCTTTTGTAAGGTTCTCCAGACTTCTATCCATACGTAATTGGGTGTTAGAAACATCAAGGTAGTATCCCGGAAACGCGACGGAGGTCCGGCTGATAGTGTGCAATATGTGTCATAATACCTTAAATTTTCTCTTTTTCCCATAACCATTTTTATCATGACGATCGCCATACTCATTTTCTCTCTTTTCGCCCGTTTTCCCTCCCCCTCCATTGACCATAAGGAGGGAAAGGGGTATCGTAGAATTACGTACGCGGAAAAGATACATATACGGGCGGAAGGTACTTAGAAATGAAGGCGATGATATTGAAGACGATCTCGCGGTTTCAGGACAACAATACCCCACTGGAGAGAGCGGATCTGCCCGATCCAGTGCCGGGCGATGGGGAACTGTTAGTCAAAGTGTCGGTCTGCGGAGTCTGTCATACCGAACTCGATGAAATTGAAGGAAGAACACCACCGCCAACCTTTCCCGTAGTCCTGGGTCACGAAGTCGTGGGAAGGGTGGCAGGAGCCGGGAATAGGGTGAAACGATTCCAATCCGGGGACAGGGTAGGCATCGGCTGGATTCATTCGGCCTGTGGGAAATGTACCTATTGTCTCTCTGGCAATGAGAACGTGTGCGATCAATTCCGGGCCACCGGAAGGGATGCAAACGGGGGATATGCAGAGTATATGACTGTTCCGGAAGATTTCGCCTATCCCATCCCCGATCTCTTCTCCGACGAGGAAGCGGCCCCTCTCTTGTGTGCCGGTGCCATAGGATACCGATCTCTGAGATTAACACATATGGAAAACGGACAGAATCTGGGGCTGACCGGTTTTGGAGCCTCAGCTCACCTTGTTCTGAAGATGGCACGGCATATGTACCCGGACTCCAGGGTCTTTGTCTTCGCGAGAAGCGAAAAGGAACGAATCTTCGCACGGGAGCTGGGAGCGGTCTGGTCCGGTGACACGGCAGATGAATCCCCGGAAAAACTGCACAGCATCATTGATACGACACCGGCATGGAGACCCATCGTTGAAGCACTCAAAAACCTGGAATGCGGAGGAAGACTGGTAATCAATGCCATCCGCAAGGAAGATACCGACAAGGAATATCTCTTAAACCTCGATTACCCCAGACACCTCTGGCTCGAAAAAGAAATTAAAAGCGTGGCCAATGTAACCCGGAGAGATATCCGTGAATTCCTGCAACTGGCGGCGGAAATTCCCATAAGACCACATGTCCAGGAATTTCCCCTGGAAGAAGCCAATAGGGCATTGTGTGAACTCAAAGAAGGAAAAATAAAGGGGGGAAAGGTGCTGAGGATTACCTGATCATGATCATCATACGGAAGAAAACCGACAGGGAAGAGAGACCGGAACGATAATCAGTGGCTGTATCCGGAAACCGGTATCCGAGAAAATAAAAAAGGCACTCCGAAGTCAAATAGAACCATGGAGTGCCTTTCTTTGGCGAGATCAATACTTATAGAACTCTGACGTTAGCCGCTGCCGGACCCTTCTGGCCCTGCTCGGCATCAAACGTCACGCGCTGATTTTCGTGCAAGACCTTAAAGCCTTCACTCTGAATAGCGCTGTAATGAACAAATACATCACCACCTTCATCGCTTTCGATGAAGCCGAAACCCTTGCTCTCATTGAACCATTTTACGGTACCTTGTTGCATTGTGACAATCCTCCTTTCCTGATTTTTCTAAAGTTGGATTGCCTACATGCAGAAGAAACCGAAGGCTGAACATTCGGCCGTTCGGCTGCGTACTTCAAAATATTCTAATCCTAACTTTACCGCACCCTGCCAACTATCTGTTAGAGGGGTACCCCTTTTGTAGCGGCGAGACTATATAGGATTATAAAAGGAAGTCAAGGTCCTTTTCCCTTCCACACAAAAATAAATGGCTTTCTATTGCCGTTTCTGCTAAAAGTAATTGCCCGGCATTGATCAGATCAAGCCGGGTTTTATATTATTTAAATGGAGAGTGAAATAAAAAGCATGCAAAAACAGCATATCAGAAATATCGCAATCATTGCCCACGTCGATCACGGGAAGACAACCCTTGTCGATGCGATGCTCAAACAGAGTGGTATCTTCAGAGAAAATCAGCAGGTAGCAGAACGTATCATGGATTCAATGGATCTCGAACGGGAGCGCGGTATTACCATCATGGCAAAAAACACGGCCGTCTGGTATGGCGATGTCAAGATTAACATCGTTGACACGCCCGGTCACGTCGATTTCGGCGGCGAAGTGGAACGGAGCCTCAATCTGGTCGATGGAGTGCTCCTGCTCGTGGATGCGAGCGAAGGCCCGCTGCCGCAAACCCGTTTTGTTGTCAAGAAGGCACTTGCCAAAAAGTTGCCCGTTATCGTGGCCGTCAACAAAATCGATCGCAGCGATTCCAGAATAGAAGAAGTTGTCAATGAAGTGTACGATCTTTTTATCGACCTCGATGCGACGGAAAAACAAATAGAATTTCCCCTACTGTACACCAATGCCAAAACCGGGGTTGCCCATGTAAAACCGGGAGACGACTCAATCAATTTGCGACCGCTCTTCGAGGCAATCATCTCCTATATTCCCGCGCCTCAGGCAACCGACGACAAAAACCCGCAGTTTCTGATAACAAATCTCGACTATGATTCTTACGTCGGGCAGATAGCCCTCGGCCGCCTCGAGAATGGTATCCTGGAGATGAATAAGAACTATGCCCTGTGCGGAGCAGAGAAAACGACAGCGGGGATAAAATTTTCCGCTCTCTATACGTTCGATGGATTAAAAAAGGTGCCGGTTGACAAGGTAGAATCGGGAGACATCATTGCTCTTTCCGGCGTCGCTCATGTGGCAATCGGTGATACGATATCTTCCGAGGAAAGGCCAATCCCTCTCCCCCGCATTTATATTGATGAGCCGACCGTTTCGATGATCTTTTACGTCAACAACAGTCCCCCAGCCGGCACAGAAGGCAAGTATCTGACCTCCCGACACCTGAAAGACCGCCTGGAGAGGGAAAGCCTGAGAAACGTTGCCCTGGAAGTCAAGTTCCTGACCCGAAAGGATATGTTCGAAGTCTGCGGTCGGGGGGAACTACAGATGGCCGTGTTGATCGAAACCATGCGCCGGGAAGGGTACGAGTTCATGGTATCCAAGCCGCAGGTGATCACAAAAGAGGAAAACGGGAAAGTCCTCGAACCGACCGAACGGATTCTGATCGATATTCCTGAAGAATTTATCGGCATCATCACAGAAGCGATTTCCAAACGAAAGGGCCGTATGACGAATCTGATCAACAAGGGCAGTGGACGCGCAAAACTCGAGTTCATCATACCATCGAGGGGATTGATCGGCTTCAGGACCCACTTTCTGACAGACACAAAAGGTGCGGGCGTTATGAATACGCTCTTTGAAGGGTACGGACCATGGTTCGGCCCGATACCACAACGGGCGAACGGGTCACTGGTCGCCGACAGGGCCGGCAGGGTCACGCCCTACGCGAGCCTTGCCATGGAAGATCGGGGAGAGCTCTGTGTCGAAACCGGAACGGACGTGTACGGCGGCATGATTATCGGCGAGCGAAACAGGCCCGGTGATTTGAATGTAAATATCACCAAGGAAAAACATCTGACGAATATGCGCAGTGCCACATCAGATGCCACGGTAACCCTGCGACCGCCGAGACGCCTCTCACTGGATCAGTCCATAGAATTCCTCGCTGAAGACGAACTTATCGAAGTGACACCACAGAGTATCCGTCTGCGCAAAATGGACCTGTTCAGCAAATAAGAAGCTTTTCCCGGATACACTCATGAACAATGACATCGAACATATTAAGGATTCTCGGATAATCCGCTCCAGTGGTGATGAAAAGGAGGGGTTCATCATCCGGCCTGTTGGAATCATACACACGCCGCATACGGACCCTTCCAAGACACCGATCCAGCCCGTCTTTGCGAGGGGTGTAAAGGGGACGGTAACAGTCAGCCCGGAGTATTCCGAAGGGCTGCTGGACCTGGAAGGATTCTCTCATATCTATCTTCTCTACTATTTCCATAAGTGTAAAGAGGTACGGCTTATCCTCAAGCCCTATCTCGAAGATAAAGAGCGCGGCCTGTTCGCAACCCGCGCTCCATCCAGGCCGAATCCTTTGGGTATCAGCATTGTCAGATTATTGTCCGTGAAGGACAATATCCTGCGGGTAGAGGATGTTGATATATTGGACGGAACCCCCCTGATCGATATAAAACCATACTCGAGGCGTTTTGACGTGCGCGAGAACATACGTTCCGGCTGGCAGGATGCTATAGAGGATGATGCGGCAGAAATCCTGGGACGAAGGGGCTTTAAGAAAGGGTAAACGTATAGCAACAGCAGGAGGTTATGGTTGATTTCCACGGCGGTTTTGCCATTTTATTTGCATCTTCCGGCATGTTCTGATATGAACCACCTCCGTTATGGCCTGAGAGAAAGACTTCGGGGGGAGGTGTTTCTCGTACCTTCCACTCAGATAAAATATGCGAACAAAAGGGGTAGGAATTATGCTTCAAAACAACTTTAGCAAATTCCAGGGTGCCGACAGGTACGTTCTGGACGATGAGCTTGCAGAGATTGTGAATGTCTCGATGGCTCTGGAGATGCCTCTTCTCCTCAAGGGAGAACCGGGAACGGGCAAGACCATGCTGGCTTACGCTATCGCAGAGAGCCTCAGCATGCCCCTGATTGTTCTGAATGTCAAATCAAGCATGAAACTGGTGGATGCCCTGTATCAGTACGACACACTGACCCGTCTCAACGACAGCCGCTTCGCTGATTCCAGCAGGGATGTCAGCAATATCGAAGACTATCTCAAGATGGGGAAAATCGGGCAGGCATTTGTCGCGGATACAAGAACGGTGCTTCTGATTGACGAAATCGACAAGGCCGACACGGATTTTCAGGATGACATGCTGGATGTCCTGGATCAGATGGAATTTGATATTATGGAGGTAGACAAAACCATCTCTGCGAAACATCGTCCCGTTATCATCATTACCTCAAACGCCAAGAAAGATCTCTCCGATCCCTTCCTCGGACGGTGCAATTTCCATCATATTGCCTTCCCGGGCGAGGATACCATGCGCATGATTATCGGTGTCCACTTCCCCGATCTGGGAAGGGAGACAACTGATGCCTGCATCAAGACCTTTTATGGTCTGAGAAAACTGGAGGGCATAGAGAAAAAACCTGCCACCAGAGAACTCATAAACTGGATACGGGCACTGAAGGCCGATCCTGATTTCAAGCTGTCGATTCTCGACAGGGGTGATGTTCCCTACCTTGGAGTCCTTTACAAGAAAAGCCCGGATATGAAAGTGGCAAACGGTTTTATTGCACGGCATCGCCGGTAGAGGAAGCCATACGATAGCTTTACAGGAGAAAACATCTTGTTTGTCAGTTTCTTCTATAACCTGAGGGAGCACGGGATCCCGGTATCTCCCACATCTTTTCTCAGGCTCCAGCGAGCCCTTTGTACGGGTCTGATCAGTTCCCTGAATAGCTTCTACATTGTTGCCCGTGCCATATTAGTCAAGAGTGAGCGATATTTCGACGTGTATGATCAGGTGTTCGCGTACCACTTCAAAGGTGTGGAACTGCCCAATCTCGAAGATGAAGAACTCGACGAGATGGCGAAGATGCTCCTGAAGGAGTGGCTGAAAAATCCGGCCGCTATCGCTGCCGCCCTCGACGTCGATGAAAATGAGCTGAATAAACTTACCCCGGAAGAGCTGGAAAAATATTTTCTCGATCGCCTCAAAGACCAGACCGAGGCCCATCATGGCGGCAAAAAGTGGATAGGCACCGGTGGAACCTCGCCCGTGGGACATTCCGGTTATCATCCCGGAGGGATGCGTGTTGGGGGCGCTTCGCGGAACAAATCAGCCATAAAGGTAGCCCTCGACCGGCGCTACAAGGATTACTCCCAGGAGGGGCCCCTGACCCAGTCACAGATCGGAGAGGCATTGAAAAAGCTTCGCAGGATGGTGCCTTCCGGACCTATGGATATCGTCAATATTCAAAAAACGATTTATGAGACCATGCGGAATGCCGGGGAGATAGAGATTATTTTTGATCGTCGCCTCGCGGACCGGCTGAAGGTTATCCTGCTGATAGATAACGGCGGCTGGTCCATGGATCCCTATATTCCACTGGTGCAGACACTCTTTGATTACACGAGAAATCAATTCAAGGACCTCAAGACCTATTTTTTCCATAACACCATCTACGACAGGGTATGGTCTGACGCGGCCAGATACCGTAAACCGGAATTGATCACAGATTTTGTAAAGAAAGACCCGGAAACGAGGATCATCATCGTGGGTGATGCCAGCATGGCACCGTATGAACTGATGGCTGAAGGGGGATCGATCTATTTTGGCGAAGCTAAACGGAGACCCAGTATTGAGAATCTCCAGTTTCTTGCTCAAACTTTTCGACACTGCGTCTGGCTCAATCCGAACTCCAAATATACATGGGCGAACACGTGGACCACTGATATTATACAGAAGGTATTCCCCATGTTCGGGCTTACGCTGGACGGACTGGACAGTGCCGTCAGCCACCTGATGTCACGTAATTA
>CAZOHQ010000111.1:0-1568 GCA_964579455.1 uncultured Syntrophaceae bacterium
AGCGTCTCAGTTTTATTTTAATGAAGATCACCAGATGCTTCGCAAAACCGTATCCGATTTTGTGAAGCATGAAATCAACCCCAACATGGACCGGTGGGAAGAAGAAACGGCGCCCCTTCACGATCTCTTTAAAAAGATGGGGGATCTCGGATTGCTGGGTATTCGCTACGATCCGAAATACGGAGGACAGGGACTCGATTACTGGTTCGAGACGGTGTTTCTCGAGGAATTGGGACATATAAAGGGGTTTGGCGTCCCCACGGCTATCGCTGTCCAGACAAACATGGCGACACCGGCAATCGACCAGTTCGGAATCGTGTATCTCAAAGACAAGTATCTTCGCGGAGCCATTGCGGGGGATCTCGTGGCGGCAATCGCCATAAGCGAACCGGATGCAGGTTCCGATGTGGCGGCGCTCAAGACAAAGGCGGTGAAAGACGGTGATTCCTACGTGATCAATGGTTCAAAAACCTACATCACTAACGGAACGCAGGCCGATTTCATGACGCTCCTGGCGAGAACCGGTGACGATAAGGGATATCATTCGTTCAGTCTTTTTGTGGTCCCCACCGATGTACCGGGGTTTCAGGTGAGCAAAAAACTGGATAAAGTCGGTCTGAGAAGCAGTGACACGGCGGAACTGTTCTTCGATAATCTCCGCATTCCCGCGGAAAACCTGATCGGTGAAGAAGGGGAAGGCTTTATCTATCAGATGCAGCAGTTTCAGCATGAGCGTTTCGCCGCCCTGCCCGTCCTCTATGTCGCCGCCCGCGACATCATCGACATGACCGTCGACTATCTGAGACAGCGGATCGTCTTCGGACGACCCCTGATCACGAAGCAGGTACTGAAACACCGGCTCGTCGACTGGCTTACGGACATAGAGGCGCTGCGGCAATTGACCTACCATATCGTCAGAATGAAAATGGCCGGTATTGATGTTGCCCGCGAGATCTCCATGGGCAAGCTCCTTGCGGGTCAGTTAATATCGCGGGTGGCCGACGGCTGCCTGCAGATGTACGGCGGCATGGGATTCATGAACGAAACTCTGATTTCCCGGTATTATAAAGATGCGAGACTCATGTCCATAGGCGGCGGAGCCGATGAGATCATGAGGGAAATTCTCTCCAAAATCGAGGGTTTTTAGGGGCGAGACGAGCCTCTCGGGAAAATCTTATCACAAAGGAGTTTTTTATGGGTACTAAGGAAATTTTCACCATACGCCGCACCGGTCATATCGTGTGGTTTATGTTCAACAGGCCGGAGAAGCGCAATACGATGACTGTTGACTTTTACCGGGATATCAGGGACCACTTTAATCGGTTTGACGCCGATCCGGATGTGTGGGTTGTGGTCATCGGGGGCGAGGGAAAAAGTTTTACGGCGGGCACCGACTTCGAGGCACTCCAATCTCTCGCGGGTGACGGTTCAGCCGCCTCTCGCGAGGTCACGCACCGCACAATTGTCTGGGGACAGGACTGCTTCAGCGCCATTGAGCACTGCAGCAAACCCACCATCGCCGCTATTCACAGCCACTGTATCGGGGGTGGAGTCGTTCTTATCAGTGT
>CAZOHQ010000111.1:1578-6856 GCA_964579455.1 uncultured Syntrophaceae bacterium
GCCTGTGACATACGGATTGCCAGTCGCGATGCCCTCTTCAGTATCAGGGAGACGCGACTGGGGTTTATTGCCGATGCGGGAACGCTGCAGCGCCTGCCCTTTATCATCGGACAGGGGATGTTCCGGCAGCTTTCTTTAACGGGAAGGGATTTCTCGGCAGAGGAAGCCTTTGATATGGGGCTTGTCACCGGGCTCTACGAGGACCGGGACGATCTGTACCGTGGGGCCCAAAAAATCGCCGAGACCATAGCACGCCGTCCCCCATTGACGGTCCAGCACATAAAGGAAGCCATTATCTATGGCCGCGATCAAGGCGTCCATGCGGGACTGCAATTCGGCGCACAGAAACACGCGGCAACGATCCCGGTCGAGGGCGGCGAATCCTGAGCATGATAAAATTTTCTTGACACGCCCTTGGAGGGGTTATATTCTAGTTTAGAGTTATACTTTATGCTTCATATTTTGCCGGTCAATCCATTGGCCGGAGACTAAGGAAACATTGAAAAGGAGGTCTGTTGCAATGAAGTGCGAATATGAGGTTGATCAAAAAGGTGTCGTCATATTGAAAATCAATAACCCGCCCTTGAATGCCATCGATGAAGAACTCATGGACCAGATGGAAGCGGCACTACAGAATATAGCCAATGATGACGCGGTGAAGGTAGTTATCATTACGGGGGAAGGGATGGCGTTCATCGCCGGTGCCGATATCAAAAAGATGCAGGGAATCAACACTGCGGCAGAAGCTGAATCCATGGCACAACGGGGACAAGGCATCCTGAATATGATCGAAAATTCGAGAAAGCCCGTCATCGCCGCGATTAACGGCCTCGCCCTCGGTGGCGGTACTGAGCTGGCATTGGCATGTCATATGAGAATCGCAGCCCAGTCTGCCCAGATGGGACTCCCTGAAATCAGGCTTGGCATCCTTCCCGGATTTGGCGGCACACAGAGAAGCGCCCGCCTGATCGGTCCCGCACGAGCTCTCGAATTAATGCTTACGGGGAAATTCATCGGTATGGCAGAGGCCGACAAGATTGGTCTGGTCAATATGGTAGTCCCCGACGGGGAGTTGATGGATGAAGCGAAAAAGCTCGCTTCCAGAATCGCCACGAAGGGACAGCTGGCGGCTCGTGCAATCGTGGAAGCCGTGATCGAAGGGTTAAAGATGCCCCTCGCAGAAGGTCTGAAGATGGAACGTGCATTACTCGGAAAACTGGCCGAGAGTGATGATAAAAGGGAAGGCGTTGCTGCCTTCATCGAAAAACGCAAAGCGGTATTTACAGACAAGTAGGAGTGCTCCTGAGCCTCCTTCTTTTATAGCCTATCCATAAAGAACACTATATTCCCTGATCGGGGGGGGAGAGAACCGGGGAAATGGTCCTTTTGGTGGGAGTATGATGCGAATCGGTGGTGTGCCCCATATAAACGATACCATGAACCTTATCATAAGGAGTCGGCAATGGCATTCGAGAGATTGTGGCATAAGGCCTACGTTCCCGGAGTCGAGCCTTCTCTGGATTTCGACCGGCGTACCATCTCCGGATTTCTTTCCCGGAATGCAGAGAAGTATCCCAAAAAAACGGCTCTGATCTTCATGGGCAAAAAAATGTCTTTCGGTGAGATCGACTCGCTGTCGAGTCGCTTCGCCCAGGCCCTCCAGAATATCGGAATTAAGAAGGGCGATCGGGTTGCCCTCCTGCTTCCGAATGTCCCCCATATCGTCATTTCATATTTCGGAATCTGGCGGGCAGGCGCAACGGCCGTTCCCGTCAATCCCCTCTATTCGGACCGCGAGATAGAACACCAGCTCTCCATGTCCGGCACCACGGTTCTCATTACCCTCGACCTTCTCGCATCGAGAATGCTTGCACTGAAACAGAAGGTGGGGTTAGAATCGATCATCACATGCCACATCAACGATTATCTTCCCTTCCCGACAAAACAGATATTTCCGATCCTCAAAAAGGGTATGTATGCATCCTACAAGAAAAGCCCCGGATATTATCAGTTCACGGATCTGATGAAACAGACCGCCGATACGGTCCCAGTGACCCATCCCGGTCTCGAAGACCTCGCCATCATTCCCTATACGGGAGGAACAACGGGGGTATCGAAGGGCGCCATCGTATCGCATGACAACATATCATCGATTGTACAGATAGTGGGGGCCTGGCTTTTCGATATGGAAGAGGGAAAGGAAAGCGAAATCGCCCTCTTTCCCTTTTTTCACATGGCAGGGTTCCTTCTCGTCATGTGCGTATGCCTGTACAGGGCATGGGAAATAATTCTCGTTCCGAGACCCGACCCGGATATAGCCCTCGACATGGCCTTGAAATACAAACCCTCTATCTTCCTTGCCGTTCCCACGATCTATACCGGTATCCTGAATCTTCCCACGTTTAAAACGGCCGATCTGTCCTTCATCAAGGCCTTCTTCTCCGGTGCCGCTCCACTGCCGGTGGAAACGATCCAGGCGCTCAAAGCCGCCTCCGGTGAGACGATAGGCGTCATAGAGGGATACGGCATGACCGAATCGACGGGCATTACCCACATGACCCCCTGGCGGGGTGTACACAAGCCCGGCAGTGTCGGGGTGGCCCTGCCGAATACGGACATGAAGATTGTCGACATAGAAACAGGTGAGAAGGAGATGTCCGTCGGTGAAGAGGGAGAGATCGTCTTCAGGGGCCCCCAGATGTGCGCCGGTTATTTCAACATGCCGGAGGAAACAGATGCCTCTTTGAGAGATGGGTGGTTTCACACCGGTGATATCGGGAGACTGGACGAGGACGGCTTTCTGTATATCGTGGATAGAACGAAGGATATGATTATCGCCGGCGGATACAATATCTACCCCAGAGAAATAGACGAAGTCCTCTTTGAACACCCCAAAGTTCTGGAGGCCTGTGTCATCGGAGTCCCACATGAATACCGGGGCGAAACGGTCAAGGCCTTTATTGTTCGGAAACCGGGTGAGAATGTGACCTCACAAGAAATGGATGCATTCTGCCGCGAACGGCTTGCCGCCTTTAAAGTACCCAAGATCTATGAATTTGTCGATGAACTGCCGAAATCGGTCATCGGCAAGATACTGAGGAAAGAACTTCGGCAACAGGAACTGGAAAAGCAATCGTGACGGAATGTCTGTTAACACAGACTTCGGCAGCTTTTGTTCGTTACAGAAAAACCATGTCTGATCGATCGTGAATCAGATAAATAATAAAAAAGAAAAGGGGTAGCTATGGCGTTTGAACGATTCTGGCACAAATCGTATGTTTCCGGTGTTCCCAGTGAGGCTGACATTGAGAAAATTACCATGCCCGAAGTTCTTGAAAAAAATGCGAGGCGTTTTCCGTCAGTGTACACTCTGAACTTTTTGGGTAAAAAAATCTCCTTTCAAGAGTTTAATTCTCTGGTTGACAGATTTGCCAACGCGCTCATCGATCTTGGCGTGAAAAAGGGAGACATGGTGTCCATGCTGCTTCCTAATATTCCCCAGATGCTGATCGCAAACTATGCAACGTACAAAATAGGCGGCGTAACCGTCATGAACAATCCCCTGTACACGGAACGGGAACTTGAATATCAGCTCAACGATTCCGATTCAACAACGCTGATCACCCTGGATCTCCTGTTGCCGAGGGCGCTGTCGCTGAGGGGCAAGACGGGGGTTAAAAGAATCATCACCTGCCACATCAACGATTTTCTTCCCTTCCCGGCGAACCAGTTGTACCCCCTCGTGAAAAAAAAGATGTACCGAAAGGTGGAACCGCAAGAGGGTGTGTATCAGTTTATGGATCTCATCAAAAAATATCCCGCTACTCCCATTAAAATCCAGGCACAGTGGGACGACCTGGCAGCCCTTGTCTATACCGGAGGGACGACCGGTGTCAGCAAGGGGGTCATGCTGACCCACGCCAACTGTTCCAGCAATGTGCAGCAGCTGAGATACTGGGTCCACGACTTGATAGACGGCCGGGACAGCCTCCTCTATATCTTCCCTGTTTTTCACACGGCAGGATATCTCTGTCAGAATTTCTGTGTATGGACGGGCCTGACAAACATACTGATTCCCCGGCCTGATCCGAAGACACTGGCCGAGATGATCAGGAAATACAAGCCCAGTTATATAGGCGGTGTTCCCACCATATATGTGGGGATGTTAAAAGAGCCGACATTCAAAAATACCGACGTAACCTTTATCAAGGGTTTCTTCTCCGGAGCGGCTCCCCTGCCCGTCGAGATCATCAGGCAACTGAAGGAGCTGACGGGATCAACCATCCTCGAGATATACGGACAGACCGAAACGAGCCCCGTGGCGACGGTGACGCCCTGGGGAGGCAAGATCAAGGTGGGTACCGTGGGCATCCCCGTATGCAATACCGATATCAGACTGGTCGACAATAAGGACAATGATGTACCCCTGGGAGAAAGCGGCGAGATCTGTTTTAAAGGCCCTCAGGTTATGAAGGGTTACTACAAGAAACCGGCGGAAACGGAAGAGACTCTCAGAGGAGGGTGGTTACACACGGGTGACGTGGGAGTGATGGATGAAGAGGGATACCTGAAGATTGTCGACCGCATAAAGGATTTGATCATTGCAGGCGGCTACAACATATATCCCACTGAAATCGACAATCTTCTGTACAATCACCCCAAGGTGCTGGAAGCCTGTACCATAGGCGTACCAGACGAGTACCGCGGCGAAACGGTCAAGGCCTATGTTGTTCTCAAAGAAGGTGAATCCGCGACGGAGGAAGAGATAATCCGGTTCTGCAAGGAAAATCTTGGTGCGTATAAAGTACCCAGAGGGCTCGAGTTCATCGATGAACTTCCCAAAAGCGCCGTCGGCAAGATTTTGCGGCGTGAAGTACGGAAGCTGCATATGGAAAAGTACCACAGCTGAGACCGAAGCGGTGATCTGAGAAATATATCCCTTTTATACCCAAAGAGAGTGCCCGTCCCCTGAGACAGTCACTCTCTTTTTTTAACCGTCCCTTATGATAATCGTGATCTCACTTCCCCCGACGGAGAACCTCCGTCGCCTTTTCGATGTATTGATTGCTCATATTCACCAGGTCTTCAATCGGAAGATCGAGAAACGGCCGATCGAGGATTTCCTGGGTTTCCCTCGTAATCTCCCCCTTCTGAACAACTTCGTTCCGATTATAGTTCATTCGAGCTAAAGCCTGGTGTATGCTCAACGGACAAGATTTTGAATTGCTCGGAAACGACTATACGTGTGAATTTTCTGTATTGTAAGTTGAAAGTATAT
>CAZOHQ010000112.1:0-5353 GCA_964579455.1 uncultured Syntrophaceae bacterium
GGGGTAAAGGGGAGTGAGTGCAGCCTGCTACCACCCAACTCCTCGTCCGGGATCGATAGGCCTTTCGTCACGCGCAGCGCCTTCTCAACAAGCCAGTCCAGGGCGGTGTCTATGGGTTGATTCGACTCCCGGATTGTCAGATGGAGGCCAAAGAGGCGTCGTGTCGTCTCGACGATGGAGCCCTGCCAGGAGCCGTCAGGGGACTGTCCCGCGAGAAGCGCCTGAGCGGCCATCTGAAAGTCTACCTTCCACTGGGATGTCTGTTCCTGATTCAGCCATTTCTTCCGTGCGTAGATTCCGACAGGCGAGGGGTTGGATGCAAATAGTGCATAAGGATTATAACGGATTTTGATCATGTCCGTACCTCCTTCCTTTGCATTAAATTATCCGGCTGTTCTGTCTACATTCCTTTAACGCGTTATCAGAAATGTTCTTTCGAAGCATTCAATATATTCTATATTCTACCTGATTTTCGAAAGGGGACCTCTGTGCATTCACCGGCAGTTGTCTCTCAGCCCCGGTATGCCGCTTCGCCCGCGGCCCGGACGATTTCCCCGTAGTAGATACGGTGATAATCCTTCTGTGGATAGTTCTCTTCTATATCGCCGCTCAGGAAGTTTTCCGGATTCATGTCCTGCCAGTAGATCTTCCGGCACTCCAGAATCAGTTCCGCCTCCTTGTAGGCGGGGGCCTCCACCACCTTCGACTCCACAACGGTCAGACCCGACTCGGCGATCTTGTCGGAGTCTCTCCCTGACTTCGAACCCAGAACCATCAGTGCCTCTTTGCGGTTTTCAGGAAAGGCACAAAGGGTGAAGGTGGGGTATTTTTCCATATATTGAAAGGTATGGCGGCCGGGCCTGACCACCACCTGTACGAAGGGCTTTTTCCACATGCCGCCTATGAAACCCCATCCCACCGTCATGGAATTGAAATCCTCAAAGGTCCCGGATGTCAGAACCAACCATTGTTTCAACCATATATCCGCGCTCCTCACCTGCAAGCTACCGGCATCGATCTCTTCCATATATACTCCCTCTCGTTATCGTTGATACGAGCTCTGTTCCGGCTCTGTTTATGGGCATGATACAAAAGTATCAATACCGAATCAAGGACTATGTCTATTTAATAATGTTTGTAATATCGACTTACTCCTTGATGAAAAAAGCAGCATGTCAGTTGTTGAGACCGGACTCTACCGGTCCTGCCCGATCTTTTCCAGATTGATCCCCGTTGTCTCAATGCGAAATATCCAAGTCACCGCAGCACCCAGCAGCGAGGTCCCCACGAGGCCGTACAGAAGCGCTTCCGTACCGATACTCCGCAGCAGCAGGGGGAAGAAAAATACCGTCAGGACCGCGCCGGCCTTGGCAAAAGATGCGGCGAAACCCGCTCCCTTCCCGCGAATATGCGTGGGAAATACCTCCCCGGCGATCAGGTAGGTCATGGCGTTGGGTCCCAGGTTGGTCATAAAACTGAAGAGCATGAAGCCGGCAAAGATACAGAATATCTTTACCCCCCCCTCGGCACCAACCGAAAGGGACGCAAGAAAGAGACCGGCGGCACAGCCTATAAACCCGAGCACCTGCAACCGTATCCGTCCCGCACTGTCGGCAAGCAGAACGGCGCCCACGATTCCGACAAGCAGTAGAAGGTCGATAAAGGCCGCCCCCTTTGCCGCAAGCATATCATTATGGATGAGGCTGGCTATGTTATGGACGTGTGTGGTCTTGGCTCCGATAACGGAGGCAAGGATGGTGGGTGTAAAGATGCCGATGCCGTAGGTCCCCAGATCCTGGAGAAACCAGGGAACGGAGGCAAAGATGGTCGCCCGGATATACCGCCGCGAGAAGAGGAGACCGAAGCCCCCCGCAGCCGCGGGTTCGTCCCCAGACGAATGGCTATCCGATGAGGGAACGGTCAGTTTGATCTTCTTGGGGTAGGCAGGGTTTCGCGCAAGCAGCCGTTCCATCTCCCGCTCCGCTTCGGCGACCCTGCCTTGGGAAAACAGCCAGTGCCCGCTGTCGGGAATAAAGTGTCGCGCGAAGGTCACAAGGATCGCCGGAATAATCCCGCTGGCATACATCCAGCGCCATGCCCCGATATCGGGGTTTTCATACAGGATAAGGTATCCCACGCCTGTCCCCACCAGGGCCCCCACCGCCTGGAACCCGAAGGCGCTGAGCACCAGTTTACCTCGCAAGACGCTGGGAATACTCTCAGAGATCACCATATGGGCCGTAGGGTAGTCGCAGCCAAGGGCCGCCCCCATGATAAAGAGAAAAACAAGAAGCCATGGATAGTTGGGACTGACAGCCAACAGGGTTAGACTGACTGCGAAGAGGATCATCTCGACGATAAACATCCGCTTCCTGCCGACACGATCGGAGAGTCCCCCCAGGACGGTGGCACCGATGAGGATTCCGAAAAGCGGCGCCGCTCCCACGGCCCCCTTCTCCATGGCACCCAGACCAAACTCCTTCACAATCAGTGGAAGCGCCACACCGGTCATAAAAATGACCAGCCCTTCAAAAAACTTGCCCGCCGAGGTCAGCACCCAGATCCGCCACTGCATGGCGGTCATGGGTGCGGAAGAAACGGCAGTTCCGTCTGGCCAGGTCGGGGTCTCGTCGATATATTCTTGGACGGTTTTTCTTCCGTCTCGATCATCTCTTCCGTCGGATTTACCGACCCCTGATGTGGTGTCATTTACTACACTCATAATACTATTTCTTTTTTTCAAAACAGATCCTGCAGATAAACGCGTGAATAGCGAGTGAAGTCGGGCCGCAACAATCAACAGGGAGATTCTCTGCAATCTTTTCAGCTATTCTTTGAAGCGTAACGCTCTCCTGTCATACGTTTTCTAACGACTATCAGCCCGACTCATTGGAGGATACTGTATCCCATACAGTTGATCGATGCAACGGAAGAGAAAATCACCATGGAGTTCCAGGAACTCAATTTCTCTTCGAAGCTCATCTCCCACAATATGGAACTTCTCTTCAGCACCACCGGCAAGATCTCCATCAATGATGAAATGGTGCCCCATTATCACCATCATGCTCCTGCATCGGTGAAGCTACCCCATCATTTTCCGCAGTTCCCTTTTCAGTACCTTGCCCACGGCGCTGGTGGGGAGCTCATCCATCAAATCGATTCTCTTGGGAATCTTGTAAGGTGCCACCTTTTCCTTTAAGTAGCGGAGTATCTTTTCCTTTGTTGCGTCGCTCTTTTCTACCCCCGGTTTCAGCACTATGGCCGTGGCGACTATCTCCGATCCCGGTCTTTCGGGGTTGGGAAGACCGATAGTTGCAGCTGCTTCAATATCGGGGTGTTCCATCAGTTCATCATCCAACGGGCGGGTGAAAACCTTGTATCCCGATATGTTGACCATGTCTTTCAGTCTGTCCACGAGGTAAAAGTATCCATCCTCATCCATCTCGCAGATGTCACCCGTATAGATCCAGCCGTCTTTCAGGGTGTTGGCGGTTTCTTCCGGTTTGTTGTGGTATCCCATTGTAAATACCTGCGGTCCCCTGGCCACAAACTCTCCCGCTTCTCCCAACGGAACCAGCTCACCGGTCTCAGGATCGACGAGTTTTAATTCGGTGTCGGGGTAGGGTATGCCCACAGACCCGACCTTCTTTTTCCCGTAGCGGGGAAGGCTCGTAAGTATCGGACTCGTTTCGGTCATGCCCAGGACCTCGATGAGTTTTCCTTTTCCTATCACATCCTCAAATTCATTTATATATTCCGGAGGAAAGGGGGCGGCACCACTGAGACACCACTCAAGACCGGAAAAATCGATGGATCTGAAATCAGGCCGTTTCAGCAGTTCTATGAAGATTGTCGGAACATTGATCATTGCTACGGGACGGTACTTCTTCAGGGCGGATATAATGAAATCAAGGTCCCTCGGGTTTGGTATGGTTATCTGAGTCATTCCCAGCGCCATCGTGGTAATTCCCAGAAAGAGACCGGCCTGATGAAAAAGCGGAAAGGCGGAAAGCATGATCCCGTCATTTCCCTTTTCAAGGTCCAGCCAGACATTGACCTGGGTGTAGTGAGATACGATGTTCCTATGGGTAAGAACGGCACCTTTTGGGGGGCCTGTGGTTCCCCCCGTGTACTGCATCAGCATCGGATCTTCAGGAGAAACCTTTTCCGCCACCCTATCTGACGGCATTTCTTTGATGATATTTGAAAACCGGACGACGGTGATCCCCGTTATGGGATTAACCGATCCGGTAGGAATCTTCTTGAGCAGCTTGCCGAGAACCCTTTTGACCGAAGGGAGAAAATCGGCAATCTCGGCGACGGCCACGGCCGTAACGCCCGTTTTTGGAACCGCTTCTTGCGCTTTATCGAAGAGAATATCCAGCGTGACAAGTATTGTGGCGCCGGAGTCGTTCAACTGGTATTCCAGCTCAGACGGCTTGAGGAGCGGGCTTACCCCCGTGAGCACACACCCTGCCTTCTGAATCCCTATGATGGATATATAATAGGCGGGAATATTCGGAAGATTGACCCCCACAACATCCCCCTTCTGGGCACCGTTTTTTTTCAGAAAGTGGGCAAAACGATTGGATAGAATATCCAGTTCCCGAAAGGTGATGCCGTTCCCCATGTAATACACGGCGACCCTGTCGGGAACGAGCTCGGCAGCTTCTCGAAATAGTTCCGCGTAGCTCTTCTCCGGATATTCCAGGCTCTGGGATACATGACTGTCGTAAAACTTTAACCACGGTTTTTGGGAATAAATGTCCTCCATACTTGTTCTCCTCCTTTTATGTTCCGGCTGATAAGGTCTACAACAATAAGGCATCGTTCTGTGCGGAATTTACAACAGCAGGGTGATGCCCACATTGGGCGATTCCAAACAGTGCAAGAGACAGTATCTATTCTAATACAACACAATATTGCTATTGCATATCAGATACGTATAGTCAGAATACTCCTGCCGCACAAAAAATGATGAATTCAATATTGGAGGTTTTCATCCAGTATTTTATGGAGGTAATGATGCTTTTAGTCTGAAGAGGATATGGTATATCTCGTTTGTGTGGGATCGGCCTGATGGATTGCGTATCTTCCTATCAATCTGGACGGCCTGAGTCTCCCCACTTCTTTTCCCGGTGCAAATACGGCTTTAATATACAGCGGCTCCGCCTGCCTCTGGTCCGAGAGTGAAAACCGGCCGGTTAAGATCCCCACACGCCAGCCGTTAAAGTCGAGATATCTGGTGGCTTGCTTGTAACCATAGACACCTGTTTCCTCTGTAGACACTTTAACCTGTAGTGTCGCTGAAGGTGAAGTCCGGTCCAGAAGAAAGACAAAGACCGCATATTCC
>CAZOHQ010000112.1:5453-6827 GCA_964579455.1 uncultured Syntrophaceae bacterium
TCGATGGTTCGTTCAAATCTGACATGTTGCGATGTGTCTCTGTTGGCCATTACAATCTTATCATGTATCGCAGTAGTAACCTGGGCGGCGTCTTTCGGCATTGTGTCCAGAGAAACAGCAATGGGGTTCGGAAGGTTAATCTGACCAAGTTGATCCATTTTCTGCTTCAATTTCGTAATTTGTTCTTGCATACCTGCACAGCCACAGAAAAGGAAGATCATAATAGTCGGTATGACATAGCGATATTTTAATAAAGAAGAAAACATGATGTTCCTCCGGGTAACAAGATGACTTTTTTGTTTATACACATGAAGCTCTTTGCAACACGATGCACTGGTATTGTTTGTTCTCTCGCTGCTGGGTTCAGGGAGCCGTTACTTCGTTCGGCCACGCCTTTGTCTTAAGTATGTTCCTTATACGTTCTTGCTCAGGAGAGAATGAAGATACTTTCAGTATCATGTTTTTTGTTTCTTTCTTGGATTGTTTTTTTCGTTTATTTATGGCTTGGTTTTGTGGGGCAGTTTGAGACTTCGAGTTTGTCAGCTTTTTCAACAAAGATGCGCTGACTTTTCCGTCCGCAATCATTCCGGTGTCACGTTGATACTGCATTATGGCCCGGCGGGTTTTTCCTCCCATAAGCCCGTCAGGAGTCCCCGGCTTGTAGCCCTGCCTCTCAAGAGCCAATTGGATCTTTTTTATAGTAAGAGGATCTTTCAAGAAAATATTTTCCTTTATCGGGGGCATAGATTGTGAACTTGAAAAGGTATCCGGTAAATTATAATCTTGCTGAAATTGCTCAATGGCCTGCTTAGTACGATTCCCCATGACTCCGTCCGATGGCCCAGGCTTATAGCCATATTTTGTAAGTAATCTTTGAGCGTGCTTGATAGCGGTGTCGGAAGTAAAGACGGACACGATTCTTTCTGTACGTTGATCGAAGGGCGTATCTCCCCCCGGTGTATACACCGCCTTGAAAAGGACTTCGCGCTTGGAGTCTATTGCAAATGTGGCAGGGGCATAAACCGCATACCAGTCATCTTTTCCAACCACAAGTGTTTTTCCCAGCTCAACAGTGCTGTCGTCAACAAGCAAGTCGATATTTGCATCTTCAGCCAGAGGTTCCATAAAAAAAGCAAAGGCATAATATTCTTTTTTCGAACGATCGATTGTCATGTGGTTGTCAAAAGAAATTGAATTCTCCGTGACAAATTTCAGCAGGTCAGTATAGTTATTTGTTTTGATAAGTATGTGCGGAATTTTTTCTGTTGGAAGGAAGTAGAGTGAAACCTCTGGATAAAGACTGTCTATTTTCCGTACCACTGTCTGATGGATGACCATCTGACCGTTTGAGCCAAGCGTGTAATTCGTCAAAAA
>CAZOHQ010000113.1:0-6767 GCA_964579455.1 uncultured Syntrophaceae bacterium
GTTCCTTTACAACGACAAGCACGGCCTTTTCGATTCCCCTCTTGATATCCATGGGGTTGCTGCCGGCCGCAACGGCCTTGACACCTTCGCGGTAGAGCGCCTGCGCGAGAATCGTTGCCGTGGTCGTTCCGTCACCGGCCACATCGCTTGTCTTGCTGGCAACCTCTCTGACCATCTGGGCGCCCATATCTTCAAACTTATCTTCCAGTTCTATTTCCTTAGCGACGGTAACACCATCTTTTGTTACAGTGGGCGCGCCGAAGGATCTCTGCAGTATGACATTCCGTCCTTTGGGGCCGAGCGTCACCTTAACGGCATCAGCAAGTGTGTTAACACCTGTAAGGATGGCCTTTCTGGCATCCTCATCATATTTTAAAATTTTAGCTCCCATTAACTCTACCTCCTTCTTATAATCAGATTGTTATTTTTCAATTATTCCGAGTATGTCGTCTTCACGCATGATAAGGTGCTCTACGTCGTCTATCTTGACCTCGGTACCGGCATATTTGCTGAACAACACTTTATCACCAGCCTTCACGTCCATCTTAATCACCTTACCGTCATCCGTCTTCTTCCCGTTTCCAACGGCTATTACCTTCCCCTCCATGGGTTTTTCCTTGGCGCTGTCGGGGATAATGATTCCCCCTTTTGTCTTTTCTTCCTCGTCAAGGCGTTTAACGATGATCCTATCCTGCAATGGTCTAATCTTCATGCTTCGTATTCTCCTCCCTTAAACTTGTTTTTAAAGTAAAAAAGCTTCTTTCTTTATCTGAGAAGTAAAATAAACATCAATCCAACCCTGTCAAGTGCCTGTCAGGATAATTCATGCCTGTTTTATATCAACCGGCACATCGCACAGATCCCTGAATCTCTCCGCGTCCTCTGCGGTACCTACAATATCACCATAGTGGATGGGTATGGCTACTTCGGGTTTTATCATATTGACTGCCCGGGCGGCCTCTTCGGCGTTCATCGTATAGGTCCCCCCGACAGGCACCAGCATGATATCCGCCCGTATGCTCTCCATCTCAGGTATGAGATCGGTGTCGCCACAATAGTATATCCTCTTCCCCATCACAGTCATCACAAACCCGAGCCAGTTATTTTCTTTCGGGTGAAAGGCCTTGTCAATATTATAAGAGGGCACCGCTTCAACCTCCATTTCTCCGACCTTAACCGTATCACCCGGTTTGATTATTCTTACATCCCCGGAAAGACCGGCGGCACAATCCTTCGTGGTGATAATAACCGTCTCATTCTTCTGTATCTTTCTGAGATCTTCCACAGACAGGTGATCGTGATGGCTGTGGCTGACCAGGATGATATCGGCCTTCTTGGGGTCTTTCAGTTTCCAGGGATCGATGCAGATCACCTTCTCTCCATCTATTCTGATGGTTGAATGCCCGAGCCAGAATATATTCTCTACCATCCCAGACCTCCTTATAAATTCTGAGTTGAAAAATTCCTACATTGTTAAACCGAGAACCGTTACCTCTTCCCTATATGTAATATACCCTTTGTAATATTACACAGATGGTCGTTCAGTCTGTCGATGGCCGTCAGGACATCCGAATAAACAAGACCGGCGTCGCTGATACAGTCCCCCTTCCCAAGCCGGTCTATATGATTCGTCTGGAACTGCTTTACCAGGGCATGCGCCTCTCTGTCGATATTCAGTGTGATGGCGGCCGCCCTGTGATCGTCGTTTTCAATGGCCTTTTTTGTCTGCCTCATAAGAACGCGCGTCTTGTCAAACAGTTTGCCCAGTTCCATGTTCGCGGGAGCGGAAAAGCTCAGGTTATGTTCATACCCACGCTGGGACAACTTCACGATACTTTCGCAATAATCCCCCACCCGCTCGAGATCGTTCACGCTGTGGAGCAGTGAGGGGATCAGATTCCTCTCCTTATCGGACAACTCCCCCTTGGTGATCCGAACCAGGTACTCGGTAATATTCTTCTGCATCTCGTCAACGGAATCTTCGTCAAGTGCTATCTCGTTCCTGAGTTTGTGATTGTAAGTGGTAATACATTTCTCCGCTTTTTCAAACATCTCCTGGCACAGGTTCAGCATCGAGACCATCTCTTTGATGGCCGCATTCATCGCCAGATTAGGAGTGATAAGCAGATGTGTGTCAAGGTGCTTCGTTTCCCTCTTCTCGTAATCTTCTCCGGGGATCACTCTGTTCAAAAACTTAACAAAAACAGGTACAAACGGCAGGAAAATCAACGCATTAATCAGGTTGAATGTCGTATGGGAATTGGCGATCTGCCTCGCTATATCGCCCGAGGTCAGGGGGATGTACCGCAGATACAGGGGAACCAGGGGCAGCATGATCAGGGTGCCCGTAACATTAAACAGCGTATGCCCGATAGCCAGTCTCTTGCTGGACAAGTTACCCCCGATGCTCGCGATAATCGCGGTAACACAGGTGCCGATTTCAACTCCGAAAAGCAGATAAATAGATGCCTGGAGGTTCAGCAATCCGACGGACGCGAAGGCTATGATCATGCCGGTGGTTGTGCTGCTGCTCTGCAAGATGGCTGTCACGACCATCCCCGTCAGTATCCCGAGAAGAGGACTGGTACCAAAGCTGACAAAGGCGTTTCGTATCATCTCATTATCCGCCAGGGGTTTGACTGAGGAACTCATCATCGTAAGCCCCAGGAACAACAGGCCAAAACCGAGGAGTGCCCGCCCTTTGTTCTTATGTTTATCCTTTTTCGCAACCAGAAAAACCACCGTGCCCAAAAACACAAACAGGGGTGCTATGGTCGTAAACTTGAACGCGATCAATTGCGCGGTAACTGTGGTTCCCACATTGGCGCCGATCATGATCGCAACGCCACCCATCAGCGGGATAAACCCGGCATTGAGGAACCCTATGACGATAACCGAGGTCGCGCTCGAGCTCTGAATGACCGCGGTGACAAAGGCGCCCATCAACGCCGATTTGACCCTGCCCGATGTCACCTTCTCAAGCATCGCCTTCAGGAGACCCAGGGACAACTTCTTCAGGGAATCACTCAGGAGGTACATGCCGTATATAAACAGCCCCAAACCTCCGATAATTCCCAAAACAATCTTGAACTCCATATAGAGTACCTATACTCTCTTTTAACTCAGATTTTTGGCCGCATTCAATGTGTTTTTAAGCAACATCGCAATGGTCATCGGCCCAACACCCCCTGGAACAGGGCTAATATATGAGGCCTTTTTGTGCACATCGGCAAAGGCGACATCGCCCACCAGTTTGCCGTTCTCCTGTCTGTTTGTGCCCACATCGATTACGACGGCTCCTTCTCTCACCATATTCCCCCGTATCATCTCTGCACTTCCTGCTGCCGCAACGAGGATTTCCGCACGCTTTGTCACTTCGGGAAGGTTTCTCGTCCTCGTATGGCAGACGGTGACAGTGGCATGCCTTTCCAGCAACATTAAGGCAAGGGGTTTTCCCACCAAGACACTTCTTCCCACAATAACCGCCTCTTTCCCCTTGATATCAACATCATATCTATCAAGGAGCTCGATGATACCCGCCGGGGTACAGGACTTATGGTATGGATTACCGGAAAAAAGTTTTCCTACATTATAGGGATGTAGGCCATCAACATCCTTTTTCGGATTTATTGCCTCGACAATGGCTTCAGGCCGTATCTGTTTCGGAACGGGGAGTTGAACCAGAAATCCATGGATATCACGATCCCCATTTAAATTATCAATAATTTCTAGGAGTTCTGCCTCACTTGTCGAGGCTGGAAGTCTTACCTCCTTCGACAGGAATCCCACCCCTTCACAGGCATTCTTTTTTCCCCTCACATATATCTGAGAGGCAGGATCATCGCCCACAAGGATAACGGCAAGCCCCGGTACAATTCCCTTATCATTTTTTAACCGAAGAGCTTCTTCCCTGATTTCGTTTCTCACATCCTGAGATATCTTTTTTCCGTCAATTATTAAAGACATACTCTCACCCATAATGTTTCTTTCCCCAGCATGGCAACAGATCCACCGCACCGGTTTTTGTGACAAGTATATTAGACAACACCACAATGTCAAGATAATCAGCCACCGGCACCATAAACAAGATTATGTATACATATATTGTTTCAATTTTGTTGAAGTAAATCGCCTGTTGTGATAGATGATTTCTCTTGACTGGTGATGGGTGACGGAGGTCCTCACATGAAACAAAACCTGCGAGATATGTTGGAATATACCTGCAGTAGATACCCTGACAGGACATCTCTTATATATAACGAGAAGAACATCTCCTACGCTGAACTGGACAGGGCTGTAAACGCCTTCGGCAACAGGTTGAAGATGCTCGGCATAGCAAAGGGAGACAAAGTTGCGCTTATGCTTCCCAATATACCGGAATTTATCATCTCCTATTTTGCCCTTCTGAAGCTCGGCGCGGTTGCTGTAACCATCCATACCCTGTCAACGTCCCATGAATTGCTGTATCTTCTTGACAACTGTGATGCCAAAGCATTTATCACCATCCCGTCATCGGCAAAAAGATTTGAAGAGATACGGGAAAAGCTGCCGCAGTGCGAACATCTTATTATAACCGAAGACTCCCACGAGACTCTTTCCATACTCGGATCCATGGAAATGAATGCCTTCGAACTGGACATCACGGAGATTACGGGTGATGATCCCGCCGTCATGATCTACACTTCAGGCCTGACAGGGAAACCGCTCGGCGCTGTTCTCACCCACCGCAATCTCTCCACTCAGTCGTATCTGCTCGAAGATATATGCAATGGAAGCGTGGATGACAGAGGCCTGTGCCTCATCCCGCTCTTTCATTCCTTCGGGGCCACCGCCAACATGCTGATGTCTCTGAAGACGGGCGCCAGTGTCGTTATGATTGATCAATTCAACCTTGAAAATATTTTCAAGACCATAGAAGAAAAGAAGATCACCTATATCGCGGCTGTCCCGCGGGTTTTTCTGGGAATGCTGCTGTTTGAGGGGGCGAGCAATTACGATACCGGTTCCCTGAGGTTCTGCGTTACCGGTGGTTCGGCAATGCCCCCCGAATATATGCCGATGTTCGAAAAGAAGTTCGGAGTCACACTGCTTCAGGGGTATGGTCTTACCGAGGCATCCCCGGTATGTTCTGTAAGCCGGATAGGTGGAGCAAAAAAACCGGGCTCTATCGGTCTCCCCATACCTGGTGTTGAGGCAAAGGTGGTTGATGAGACCGGCTTCCCTCTGTCGGCAGGTGGTAGTGGAGAACTTCTTATCAGGGGTCCCAATATCATGAAGGGATATTATAAAAACGAAAAATCTACAGCAGGGGTTATACGGAATGGATGGCTCCACACCGGAGACCTGGCACGGATCGACGAAGAGGGGTATATATTCCTCGAAGGACGCTTGAAGCGAATGATAATCACCAGCGGTTTCAATGTTTATCCCGCGGAGGTTGAGAATATCCTGCGGATGCATCCGGCCGTAAAGGACGCACGGGCAACAGGCAGGGACGATCTCATGAGAGGAGAGATTGTACGAGCGCTGGTGATAAAAAGTCCGGATTACCCCATCGGTGATAAAGATATCATGAAACATTGCAGGAACTACCTATCTTCATATAAATGCCCCAGAGAGGTGGAGTTTGTAGAAAACCTGGACTGAACCAGAACATACGGAGGACAGGGAGATCGAAAAATCTGTTTTATATGTGGTGTAGGCATACATTAGTGGGAACCATAAGGGGAGGCTGTGGCCTACCCATTGATTGAGTGTACCTTCAGGATGATGGTGATTCCTGAATGTACACCGTATAAACAGGCAAAGGAGAGGTTTTATGAAAGAAGTAGTAATTGTCAGTGGAGCGAGAACGGCGGTCGGAACTTTCGGCGGTTCTCTCAAGGATGTAAAGTGCGTTGACCTCGGCGCTCTTGTTATCAAAGAGGCGATTAAAAGGGCCGGGCTCAGACCGGGTATCACAGATTTTATCAAATCATGCCGCCCTGATGGGTTTGGTGAATTTGACAAGACGGAGATAAACGGAAAGTATTACGATTATGACGATTCGTTGACCCCCGCATACTTTGATGAATGCATTATGGGAAACGTTCTCCAGGCGGCCCAGGGACAGAATCCGGGACGTCAGGCATCCATATATGCAGGTCTCCCCGAAGAGACCAATGCGATTACAGTCAATAAGATCTGCGCATCGGGGATGAAGGCGATAACGCTGGCCGCCCAGGCCATCAAGGCAGGCGACGCGGATATGATGATAGCAGGCGGCATGGAGTCAATGAGCAATGCCCCTTTCTCCCTGCCAAATGCGCGCTGGGGATACAGAATGAGCATGCCCTTCGGTCAGATTACCGACATCATGGTACATGACGGTCTTTATGAGATTTTCAACCAGTATCATATGGGATTTACCGCCGAAAATATCGCCGAAAAATACGGCATTACCCGAGAGGAACAGGATGAACTGGGGCTTCTCAGTCATCAGAGAGCGTTGGCAGCCATAGCTAGCGGTGAATTCAAGGATGAGATTGTGCCGGTCGTCATGCCACAACGAAAAGGCGACCCCAAGGTATTCGACGTCGACGAACGCCCGATGGACACAACACTGGAACAAATGGCAAAGCTCCGCCCCGTCTTTACAAAGGATGGGAAGGGAACGGTAACCGCCGGGAACGCATCCGGTATCAATGACGCGTCTGCAGCCGTTGTGTTGATGAGCGCCGAAAAGGCAAAGGAGTTGGGGCTCGAGCCCATAGCGAAGATTAAGGGAT
>CAZOHQ010000114.1:0-6741 GCA_964579455.1 uncultured Syntrophaceae bacterium
GTTACCTTTTCCACCATATTCTTTTTAGGAGGGTCCCTTTTCGCGTATTACATTGTTTTCCCGTTCGGATTTAAATTCTTTGTCGGTTTCGGGAATGAATTTATACGTCCCATGCTTTCTCTGAAGGAGTATCTCTCCTTCTCCATGAAGCTCCTTATCGCGTTCGGGGTTATCTTTGAGCTTCCTATCTTTATGTTCTTTCTGGCGAAGATAGGGATGGTGGATTCCAGAACCCTGAAAAAAAAGAGAAAATATGCGATACTCCTCGTGTTTGTCGTCGCCGCCCTGTTTACTCCCCCGGATGTCGTGACGCAGGGACTGATGGCCATCCCCCTTATGCTCCTCTATGAAATAAGCATCTGGGTTGTAAAGGCAGGGGAGAAAAAACGTGCCCGCTCCGAAGGGGATGACGACGAAAAGAATGATGAAGAAGATGAAAAAAATGATGAAGAATGAGAAAGGGTCGCTGAAAAGCATACGGAAAAGAAGGGCAAAAAAAAGAGGGATTGGAAAACAAATCTTTATCTGGACCTCCATTTCACTTCTCCTGCTGATCCTGGCAGGGGCGGGATTTATCTATTTTCTTGTGGATGGATTGCCCAGTATCGCGTCCTTGAAAGACTATCGGCCCAGTATAATAACCAGAGTATATGCGGATGATGGCCAACTGATTGATGAGTTCTATCTTGAAGACAGAAAAGTTGTCCAGGTTACCGATCTGCCGAAATTTGTAATACAGACATTTGTGGCGGCGGAGGATGCCCGTTTTTTTCGACATCAGGGGATAGATCTCCAGGGTATTACCAGGGCTTTTTTTAAGAATATGGAAGCGGGGGCCATCGTTCAGGGTGGGAGTACCATAACCCAGCAGGTAGCCAAGTCCCTATTCCTGTCACCTGAGAAAAAATATATCAGAAAACTCAAAGAGGCCATTCTTGCCTACAGAATAGACAGATATTTAGAGAAATATGAAATACTCAACCTCTATCTGAACCACATATATCTCGGACATGGCGCATATGGGATAGAGGCTGCGTCGCAACACTATTTCGGAAAGACCGCTGAGAAACTGACTCTCCCTGAAGCCGCCCTCCTTGCTGGTCTTCCCAAGGCACCCAATCGGTATTCTCCCCTGCTGCATCCCGAACGTGCCCGTCGGAGGCAGGTGTACGTCCTGCACAGGGTGGCGGAGGATGGATATATAACAGAGAAGGAGAAGCTTGATGCGCTTGAAGCGCCGGTAAAGCTGAAGAAGACAGAGGATAAAGCTAAGATAGCACCCTATTTTACCGAGAATGTTCGCAGATATATTCAGACTACCTATGGCAGTGATGTTTTGTATAAAGAAGGCCTGGAGGTCTATACCACGCTGAATATGACCAGTCAGAAGGCGGCCCGTGACGCCGTGATGAGAGGTCTGAGAGAACTGGACAAGAGACAGGGGTACAGAGGAGTCCTGAAAAAGGTGCCGGAAGAGGGCATTGAGTCCTTTGTGCAAGAGATGAAAGTGGATATGGATGAGCCGTTGGAAGGCCGCATAGTGGAAGCCATTGTTGTGGATGTGGACAGCGGGGAGAAGATTGTACGATTACGGGTGGGCGAATACGAAGGGACCATGACGCTGGAACATATGTCGTGGGCCAGGGTACCCGATCCTGAAATTGCCTATAACGCGGCCAAAGTGAAAGATCCTGCGGATGTGCTCATGACAGGAGATGTCGTAGAGGTAAAGGTCCTGAGTGTTACGGACGGCAAACTGGAACTGGCCCTGGAACAGGAACCCCGGGTGCAGGCCGCTCTTCTTGCCATGGACTCGAATACCGGGGAGATAAAAGCAATGGTCGGGGGCAGAAACTACAGCAAGAGTGAGTTTAACCGCGCCACGCAGGCAAAGAGGCAACCCGGATCCGCCTTCAAGCCCTTTATCTTTACCGCAGCTTTTGATAAGGGGATGACTCCCGCTACCATACTGATGGATAGCCCTGTCATCTACAAAGACACCCTGAAGGACAGCCTGTGGAAACCGCGAAATTTTTCAGAAAAGTTTTATGGCCCCACGACCCTCAGAACCGCTCTCATCAAATCGAGAAATCTGGTGACCATAAAGCTCTTGAAGGAGATAGGGATAGATTACGCGGCGGATTACGCGGTTAATATGGGGATCACCACCCCACTTGCGAGAGATCTTTCAATGGCTCTCGGGACATCGGGGATAACACTCCAGGAGATGGTGCGGGGCTATGGAGTTTTTGCTGGTGGTGGCAAGAAGATGAAGCCCTTCTTTATAAAAAAGATTGTTGATCGAACCGGTAACATAGTGGAAGAAAACAGGCCGGAAGCGGAACAGGCTGTTGACTCCGGGATCGCTTACATAACATCGCATCTCCTCCAAGAAGCCATCAAGGGGGGTACCGGCTGGCGAGTCAGGGCGCTCGGCAGGCCTGTGGCGGGGAAGACGGGTACCACGAACGATCTCAAGGATGCATGGTTCATGGGGTTTACGCCTTCGCTCGTCGCGGGTGTATGGGTCGGCTTTGACGATCTGAAACCGCTGGGTAAGTATGAAACCGGTTCACGTGCCGCCAGCCCCATCTTTCTATATTTTATGGAAAAGGCGCTTGAAGGTACTCCGGTTGAATCCTTTTCACCACCCGAAGGGGTCGTCTTTGCCAAAATAGATCCCGCAACAGGGGCGCTGGCTGGTCCCGATTCCGAAAAATCCATATTCGAATGTTTTCTGGAGGGGACGGAGCCTACCGAAACGGTACCCGAAGATGATGGCAGTGAAGACAAAGGATTTTTCAGGTACGATCTTGATTCATAAAATTCTCTTGACAAAAGAATCTTTTCATATAGAATCCGCGCTTAATTTGTTTGTGGAGAATGTATCAGTGATATATCCATTAGAGAGAGCAGTTGTCCTTTTGGTAAACGTACTTGTACTCGTCGTAGTACTTACGGGGACCGCTGCTTGATCCTGATGGACTAACAGAAAATCAAGCCGCGGGCCCCGAAGCTCGCGGCTTTTTTTGTGAAAAAAGCCGCATCTCGCATATAGAGGGTGCGGCTTTTTTATTTGTTTGTTCCAGTGCAGACTGCGGGAACCGTTTTCAAAATATAAAGATAATCAGGAAGGGAAGAGATGGAAAAGACAGGAGCTGAAATACTGCTGGAGACATTGAGAGAAGAGGGAGTGGAGGTAATCTTCGGGTATCCCGGAGCGAACAGCTTGCCCATTCACGACAAACTGGAAGAAAGTCCGATACGGCATTACCTTGTGAGGCATGAACAGGCGGCCGCTCATGCCGCGGATGGCTACGCCAGAGCAACCGGCAAGGTCGGGGTATGTCTGGGCACTTCGGGGCCGGGCGCCACCAACTTGGTAACCGGTATAGCGACGGCGTACATGGATTCAACTCCTATGATCGTCCTCACCGGACAGGTAACGACGGATCTCCTGGGGAGCGACGCGTTTCAGGAAACGGACATCATAGGAATCACCATGCCCATCACAAAACACAGTTATCTAGTCAGTGATCCGGGCGAGGTAAAATCCACGGTAAAACAGGCAGTTGAGATTGCGAGGAGCGGGCGACCAGGTCCGGTCCTTATAGATCTTCCGAGGAACGTGATGGCTGCAAAGTATGAACAAAGTGGGGATGAGAAGGTCACAACCTCAGTGCCGAAAAAACGTCATGTGGAGCGTAAACAAGATACTGAAGACCTGCAGCGGATCGCGAACTATATGAATATGTCTGAAAGACCGGTCATCCTCGTCGGTGGAGGCGTAAAACTGGCCCGGGCTTGTGATGAGCTTTCCGGATTGATTGAGAAGGGGAGTATTCCATTTGTTTCCACCATGATGGGTATTGGTTCGGTACGCTCTTCAAATGGGTTTAATCTGGGTTTTATAGGCACACATGGGAATGAGCTTGCTAACCGTATTGTACACGATGCAGATTTTATCATGACGGTAGGGGCCCGCTTCAGTGATCGCAGCACATCGATTGTGAAAGAATTTGCCCCGCTTGCCACCATTGCACAGATAGACATCGATCCATCCTCCATCGGCAAGGTCATAAAGGCGGATATCTCCCTGGTGTGTGATATTCGCGAGGCCCTTACGAAGTTGACTCCCCTCGTGGAAAGAAAAGAGAGGCGTGAGTGGTTGAGCAGGATAGAGAAAGAAAGAAATATCCTGGGTAAAGACAGGTCAATGAAAGAATGTGGGCCGGCTGGCGCTTTTATCAGAGATGTCCAGGCGGCCATGCCGGAAGAGACTACGGCTATTACGGATGTGGGGTTGAACCAGATATGGACGGTCCGATCGTGGGAAACAAAGACACCTCGCGGTATGATTACACCGGGTGGATTGGGCACGATGGGATTTAGTCTCCCCGCGGCGATGGGCGTACAAATCGGAGTGCCGGATCATGGCGTTGTAGTCTTTTCAGGAGACGGCGGATTTTTTATGAATATACAGGAACTGGCGACGATCAGTTATTATAATCTGCCGATCAAGGTAGTGGTTTTCAATAACGGTCATCTCGGCATGCTACGGCAGATACAGGACCTGTTCTATGGTTCCCGCTTCAATGATATAGACTTGGGCAACAAGGTCGATATCGTTGCGGTGACCAGGGGCTTCGGCATAGAAGCCGACAGGGTCTCTGTTGAGGATCCCGGAGCAGGCATAGAAAAGATGTGTGCCGCCGCCGGACCTTTTCTTCTGGAGGTGCTCGTTGATCCTGATAATTATGTCTACCCTATCATACCGCCGGGACGGTCGAACATAGACATGATAGGCGGAAGGCAGGGGTAAAATAAGCGAAGTTCGAACGAAAGGATGAGTGAAAATGGGAATCAGAGAGCGTATAATCGCGATATTGGTTAACAACAAACCGGGGGTGTTGTCACGGGTTGCCGGTGTGTTTGGAAGGCTTGGTTATAATATAGAGAGTCTTTGTGTGGCGGAGACAATTTCTCCCGAAATTTCAAGAATAACGTCGATCACCAACGCAGACTCGGACTTTATCGACAAGGTGAAGAAACAGTTGACCCGCCTGGTCGATGTCCTGGATGTCACCGAACTGTTTCCGGGACAATCCGCGCAGAGGGAGATGATACTGATAGGAATCAACCTGGATCAAGAAGGCAGGGCCGAGATAGTGCGGTCTATTGGAATGTTTGACTGCAAGATTATTTCCATGCGTAATGATTATTGTATTATCCAGGTTGCGGGAAACAGGGAAGAGGTGGAGACCGTGATCAACTATCTCAGACCTCTCGGTATTGATAAGATTGCACGGACCGGTGTGCTTGCCTTACGGTATAAAGATAGTGGTTCTTGATCATCAGATTATCTGAGAACATTTTTTGCGGGTACTGGCGGCGGCATATTCCCCATGCCGTGTTCCCGGGCCGGAATCTCTTCACCGCAGGCGTGATTGCGTCTGCGGTGTTTTTTTCTATCATACTACTGTTTCCGTCCGGTCATTTTTGGCTTGACTCACCGGATAGAAAACTGTAACAATCAGCCATATAGTTGTTGCGATTCTCGCGCTCCTATTCTTTTTCATGTCAAAGTTGGCAGTTCTAACCATTCGGATCATGAGCGGTCCAGATCATCTCACCTCGACACTTGATGCAGATACCTTAACCCAAGAGTATAGTGTGTAGTCAGATACGCCCGGAAGGACGGCATTGAGGACGATATATCTATAGAGTTACTCAGGTAGATTTGCACGTAAAGGGGGTGCCATGATGAATACAATGAAATACCTCGTTTATCTGGGATGTCTTGCGCTTCTTGTCATAAGCGGTTGTACGCAGGACATGGGGGATGCCAAGGTAAAAAAGGGTGGCTTCGTCGGATCGGCAGTATGCGCTAAATGCCACGACAAGATAGCATCCACCTGGAAGACGACCCCTCATTCCATGGTCATTCAATCCGTGACCGGCCCCGATGATCCGATAATCCTCGGCGACTGGGAAACAAAGCCTGATTTCACCGCGAAATACAAAGACGGGACCGTCGCAGCCGTGACCGACCTTGGAGATCTGAAGAAAGAAAAGGTCATGCTGATCCATGGCGTCCTCTGGAAACAGCGATACATCTACGATACCTGGGAGGTACAGAAGCTCCAATGGAACATCGCCGATAACTTCTGGGCCCCCTATCACTACACCGATCCCAAGGGCTCCAACTGGAAAAAAAGCTGCTCGTACTGCCACGTAACCGGGTTCCAGCACGAAGATTACTCTTGGGCGGAACTGGGCATCGGGTGCGAGGCCTGTCATGGCCCCGGAGAAAAACATGTCGGTACAACAGGAGAAGAGCGGGCGAACACCATCTATAACCCGGCAAAACTGCCCTGGCACCTTGCCTCTGATATCTGCGGGCAATGTCATACCAGGGGCAACTCGCCGGACAAAAAGTACAGCTATCCATCGGGATATCAGGTAGGCAAGCGCCTCGTTCCCAGCATGTTCACCGTTGTCGGGTATGATAACCGAAGTGCCTGGTGGCCTTCGGGAGTGGTGAAGCAGCATCGGCAGCAGTATCCGGAGTGGATAACATCGAAACACTATAATGCCGGTGTCTCGTGTACCGACTGCCATACCGTTCATGGCACGGCCAACCGTTTTTCAACCCGCTCTGCCGGCAACAATCTGTGTGTCGGATGCCATCCCGCTCTCCGCCCGGATCCCGTATATGGCCATGCCCCCATCCAGGCTGAC
>CAZOHQ010000115.1:0-231 GCA_964579455.1 uncultured Syntrophaceae bacterium
ATGACCTTTTCCAGTTTTGCGAAAAGTTCCTGTTTGATCTTCAGGTTCTCGACGACCACCTCGAGGAGAAAATCAACATCTTTCAAAAGATCAAGGTTATCTTCAAGATTGCCGATGGAGATCATCGAAGCGTTTTTCTTAGAATAAAAACTGGCGGGTTTGGATTTCAGCGCACCGTTCAATCCGTTTATCGCGAAACTGTTTCGCCACGCCTTGCTCTCTTTTGTGAGG
>CAZOHQ010000115.1:270-6704 GCA_964579455.1 uncultured Syntrophaceae bacterium
ACACTCTCAATCCCCGCATTGGCCAGGTGGGCGGCTATCGTGGCGCCCATGACCCCTGCCCCTATGATGGCAGCTTTCCTAATTTCATACGACATATCAATCCTCCTTTGATGGGCATACACCAATCGCCCTGTTTTACGATTATTCTGTCTCCCCTAGACAGAAAAAGAGTCTTCCAGCATCTCTATGGGGGTCTTATCCGCCAGCGTAATACATTTGCACCTTCCCTCGATCGTGGGAAGTACGTTGCATGCAAAGTATTTCGCCGATGCAAGCTTGCCCTGACAGAACGCGGCATCACCGTTTTCACGGGCCAGCGCGCGCTTCTTTGCTATGGAATCCTCCGCTCCGGCTTCCGCGTACATCACATCCAGTTTCCCGGAGGCAATTACTGCCGCCTGAAGAAGCTGCCATCCGACAACAAGATCACCCATTATCATCAGGAAGGGTCTCGCATTCAGGATGGGCAGCAATACGCTGGAGCTCTTCCCCCACGCCGCAAACTGCATCGAGAGTCCCACAACGGCATTGTAGGCATTCTCAAGATGAGCGGCATAATCTTTCATATCTTCATTTTCCTTGGATTTGGCGATGGTCTGATTGATCTCTCCGAAGAGATTCATCACGTTCATGCCCTTGTTCATACCCATCTTCCTGCCTACCAGGTCGAGGGACTGGATATAGTTTGTCCCCTCATAGAGACAGGCGATCTTACAATCTCTCAGGTACTGCTCCATCGGATATTCCTTGATGTAGCCATATCCACCGTATATATCCATACCCAGTGAGCAGATCTCGCAGGCCTTATCGGAGCAGTATGCCTTTATGACAGGTGTCAGGATCTCAACGAAACCTTTCCATTTCGCCCTCTCAGCCTCGTCTGTCACCGTCTCTTCCATGTCGATGCAGTAACCGGCGAAATAGTTCAACGATCTCATGCCTTCCACATGCGATTTCATCCAGAGAAGCGAACGCCTGATATCGGGATGCTGAATAATCGGGATAGCCGGTGCGTCGGGCATGGTCATCTGCATGATATGCCTGCTCTGGACTCTCTCTCTCGAGTACTGGACGGCATGCTCCAGAGAGGCAGATGCATGTCCGAGTCCCTGCATTCCCACTTCCAGTCTGGCTTCGTTCATCATGTTGAACATGACCTTCATTCCGTTTCGTTCCTCGCCAAGGAGGTAGCCGATACACTTTCCGTTCTCACCAAAGTTCAGCGTGGCGGTTGCGGACGCATTGATTCCCATCTTGTGCTCAATACCTCCCGTCACGACATCGTTGGATTCACCCATGCTGCCATCCTCATTTACTTTAAATTTCGGAACAATGAAGATGGAGATCCCGCCTGTCCCCGGAGGATCGCCTTCGATCCTGGCAAGCACCGGATGGATGATGTTGGGAAAGATATCGTTGTCACCGCAAGAGATAAAGGACTTCGTTCCCTCGATACTGAACGTGCCGTCGGGCAGTCTCTTCGCGGTCGTCCTCGTGGCCCCCACATCACTTCCCGCGCCCGGCTCTGTCAGGCACATGGTACCACCCCACTCGCCAGCAAACATCTTGTACATATAGGTATTCTTCTGTTCTTCCGTACCATACTTTGCGATCAGAGCGGCCGCCCCCATGGTCAATCCCGGATACATCATAAATGCGAAATTTGCCGAGTCAAACAGTTCCGCACAGGCGCTCCACACGCAGAGCGGCACGTTCTGTCCCCCGACTTCCGGGGACGCAGGCGCACAGTTCCAGCCCCCTTCGGTAAACTTCTTGACGGCATCGTGGATACAGGAAGGAACGGTAACCTTACCATCCTTGAACTGAGCCCCTTCTTTATCACCGACGTCGTAGGTGGGAAGAATGACATCCACGGCCATCTTCTCGGCCTCGTTCAGCATCATGTCGATCAGATCCTGCGAGTAGTCGGCATACTTCTCTGCAGTGAACAGCGCCTCGATACCCAACTGCTCAAACAAAATGAACCGCTGGTCCCTCGTGTTAACCAATGTATTACCCATACCTCTAATCCCTCCTTATTCAGATTTTTTTAAGCCTTCTATGAAAATGCTCAAAAATTCATTTACCCCCGAATGTATCCTTTTTTCTCTGGTCGACTCCTTCCCGATAAATAGGTGAAGGGAGATTATCCCGTTAAGCATCCCCCAGAGGGAATTTCTCAGTTCTCTCACATCTTCCCGTCTGAGAAGAAATTCCCCTTTGTCAATCCCATATTGGAATATACTTTCAGTAACAGAGATTGCCCTGTTTGTTTCCAGGATAATCCTTCTGTTTGTATCAGTTGACAGATTCAGACTGTTGGCATGCAGCATGAAATTCATCAGTATCCTGAACAGTTCCCTGTCCTTCAGGAAAAAATCCAGATAAATGTTGGCAAAACCGATCAATACCTCTGACGCACTGTCCCCCCCCCTGAATATAGGAAGCACCTCGCCGTGAAATCTCTCAATATCCTCAAGCAGTATCTGAGCGCATATCTCTTCCTTACTGCTGAAATATAAATAAATCGCCCCCTTGCTCAATTCAGCCTTTTTTGCAATATCTGAAACTGTTACAGGATTGTACCCCTGTTTGAAGAATAGTTTTCTGGCAGCTCTGAGAATGGACTTTTTTCTTTGCTCCCTTTCCCTCTCTCGCCTTTTTTCCAGCACCACTCCCGTACTCCCCTTTACCACGTGTATTTCAGTAATCACCTTATAAACATAGGTCAAAATATGACCATAGGTCATGATTCTCATAAGCAATAAAACAGGGCTTGTCAAGAAAAAAATCCATGACTCAAAATTATCAAAAACATTGACATCCCCTCAGCCTTGTGTTAGTGGGAACCCGTTTATTTTCTTAGCAGAAAAAGGCAATAAAATGATTCTTCGCGAAATAGCGGATTTATTGGATGCCAGGGTCCTGGCAGGAGAAAGACATTTAGGCGTAGAAGTAAAAACCGCCTTCAGCGCAGATCTGATGAGCGATGTCCTCGCCTTCGCAAAACCGGGGAGCATAATGATCACCGGGCTTACGAATCCACAGATTGTAAGGATCGCGAGCATCGTGGATAATTCGGCAATTCTTATAGTCAGGGGGAAAATTCCTCCGGATGAAACGATAACACTGGCCGAAGAACTGGACATACCAATTCTTTCAACAAAATACATCCTCTTTGAAACATCGGGAAGGCTATACGCAAATGGGATCGTAGGTTGTATCAGAAAGATCGAAGGTCCTGGAAATGTTGTCCCGTTATGAGCCAGGAATATGAAGTTTCATTCCCCGTCGAGGGTGAAAATTTTGATGATGCCGGCAAGGTCTCCGTTGAAATAAAAAGGTTACTCAAGGGGCTTGGGATAACGGGTGACATCTTGAGAAGAGCCGCTATTGCAACCTATGAATCGGAAGTAAACATAATATCATATGCACGTCAGGGACATATTAATGTTAGCGTGACAGATAACAGCATATCGATCAATATACAGGACAGCGGACCCGGCATAATAGATATTGAGCAGGCCATGAAGCAGGGGTATTCCACTGCTAATGATCGTATCAGAGAGATGGGATTCGGTGCCGGCATGGGTCTTTTTAATATTAAGAACTGTTCCGACAGTTTCGAGATATTATCCGAGGTGAACAAAGGGACCCTGCTCAAGATACTAATCAACAGGTGATGCGCACATGAATTTGACTCTTTTGGCAGAAAAACTGAACCTTGATGTAAGGTGCTGTGAGGACAATCTGGACAGGGAGGTATCCGGCGGATACATTGGTGATCTTCTGAGCGACGTCATGGCGAACAGCAAGAAGGATGACGTATGGATTACCTGCCAGTCACACCAGAATATAGTGGCGGTAAGTGTGCTGAAAGAGCATGCAGGAATTATCCTTGTCCTCGGAAAAGAACCTGATGCGGATACCATTGAAAGGGCTTCCCAGGAGGGCGTACCTCTTCTGGTAACCGACCTCCCCGGATTCGAGATGGCCGGTAGGTTATATGATTTGATAAACATGTAGGTGACTTGAAGCCAATTCCGGCATGTCGGAAGTTAAAACCGGATCCCATGATTTATCCGGTTCTGGGTGTATATATGTTTAAGGAGTTTAGGTGTGACCTTCACATACATACCTGTCTTTCTCCTTGCGCCGATCTGGACATGTACCCGACGGCCTTGATTGAAAAATCGCTCGAAAGCGGACTTGACATTATCGGGATATGCGATCATAACGCATCTGAAAATGTACGGTATGTGATGGAAGCCTCCCGCGGGAAACCGGTTCACGTCTTTCCGGGCATGGAAATAACAAGCAGGGAAGAGGTTCACGTTATCGCGTTCTTTGAAAATATCGACGACCTGCAGAAGGTTCAAGAGGTCGTCTACGCCGCTCTTTCCGGCTCCAACCGGGAAGAGATATTCGGGTGTCAGGCAATCGTAAACGAATCAGATGAGGTGGAGGGATTCAATGACAGACTCCTGATAGGTTCCACCAGGCTCTCTCTTCAGGAGACAGTCGACACTGTCCACGGCTTTGGCGGCATAGCCATTGCCGCCCATATCGACCGGGAAAGTTACAGCGTCTTGGGTCAATTGGGTTTTATCCCTTCCGATATCCGTTTTGACGCCCTCGAAATATCCCGCAAAACAGGGTTGAAAGCGGCACGCAAGAGATATCCCGACCTGCATGACCATACTTTTATCGAATCATCCGACGCCCACTTTATATGCGACATCGGAACGGTTTTCACAAAGATTTTCATGGCAGAACCCTCCCTTTCCGAGTTGAAGATGGCCCTTGGAAGACATGAGGGTCGGTATGTCGAGGAGTAATCCATGCTGGAACTCTCTATGAATATCCTCGATATCGTCGAGAATTCCACGAGGGCGGGCGCGAGTCTTATTAAGATCAGTGTCACTGAAGACAGCGGGGCCAACATCCTGCGCATCGAGATCGCTGATGATGGCGATGGCATGGAACCGGATATCGTGAAGCGGGCACTGGACCCCTTTTATACCTCCAAGACGGTACGAAGAGTAGGCCTGGGGCTTCCCCTGCTCTCACATGCGGCACAGATCACCGGTGGAAGCTTTGCGATCGAATCGAAAAAGGGAGAAGGAACGACGGTAACAGCTACCTTCGGATACCGTCACATCGACCGTCAGCCATTGGGTGATATGCCGACAACCATGACAACCATGATAGCCGGAAATCCAGGGGTCGATTTTATATACACGCACCGGAGTGACGACAAAGAATATACGCTGGACACGAGAGAGATAAAAAATGAACTGGAGAATGTTCCCATAGGGCATCCGAAGGTGATTCAATTTATAAAAGAAAATATACGGGACGGTTTGAAAGAAATCGGAGCCGGGAGGTAGCTCCCCCGCTCCTCCTTTCGAACTTCCATCAAGGAGAAGGATATATGGAATCAGAGTACACTAAGCTTTTAGAGGAATTTACACCGGAGCAGATAAATGAATTGGACGGGATTATTGAAAGACACAAGGGTCAGCCCGGAGGCTTGATCCCTGTTTTGGAAAGGGCCCAGGAACTCCTGGGATTTCTGCCCATTCCCGTACAAAAAAGGGTCGGGAGAGAACTCGGCATACCATTCAGCCACGTCTATGGTGTCGTCACCTTCTATTCTTTCTTCACCATGCATCCGCGCGGCAAACACACCGTGCGAGTATGCCTGGGAACCGCCTGCTACGTGAGAGGCGGTAAAAAGATCGCCGAAAACGTGGAGAAAATATTCGGCATAAAAGAGGGTGAAACAACACCGGACCGGCTGTTCACGTATGAAACCGTCCGATGCCTCGGGGCATGCGGGTTGGGCCCGGTTGTTGTGGTGGATGATGATATCCACGGGAGAGTCAAACCCGATAAGCTGAAAGAAATCTTACAACAATACAGCTGATACTATAGAGGAAATTGATATGGCAAAATTAAAGATAGAAGATCTGAAAAAGATCAAAGAACGCGTGCAGGGTGAGACCTCTTTAAGGGCGGGAGAAAGACGGGTCAAGGTAACCGTCCACATGGGAACCTGCGGCATAGCCGCCGGAGCGAGGGAGGTTATGGATTCTCTCATGAACGAAATCGAAGAATCGGGAGTCACCGATGTTGTCGTGACCACATCAGGATGCATGGGCCTGTGCAGCAGGGAACCCGAGATAACCGTTGAAATCCTGGATCAGGATCCCATCATATACGAGTCCATGAATTCCAACAAGATGAGACAGGTATTTAAGAGACACATCCTCGAAGGTGAGGTTCAGAACCCCTTTGTCCTGGCCAAGGTCACGGAACAAGGCAAATAGACACTATCAATCAATACTGAAGGAGGATACATATCCGATGAAAGTTTTTCGGTCTCACATACTGCTCTGCGGGGGCACGGGATGTAACGCCACGGGGAGTGC
>CAZOHQ010000116.1:0-6657 GCA_964579455.1 uncultured Syntrophaceae bacterium
AGACCGGCGGTGCTACGAGGCCTACAACATACAGGTGGGGGGTCTTGCGAAGAGACTGCAGTCATCGGGGCTTGAGAATCTCGTGATCGGCGTATCCGGAGGCCTCGATTCGACACACGCCCTGATCGTGGCCGCGCGCACCATGGACCTCCTTGAACGTCCCCGGACCAACATCAAGGCTTACACCATGCCCGGGTTCGCGACATCGGACAAAACCTATACCAATGCCATAGCATTGATGACATCCTTGGGGGTCGAGTCGAATGAGATCGATATCAGGCCAAGCTGCATCCAGATGTTCAAAGATATCGGACATCCCTTCGCGCAGAAAGAGAAGATCTACGATATAACCTTTGAAAACGTCCAGGCAGGAGAACGCACGTCGCACCTCTTCCGTATCGCCAATCTGCGAGGGGGGCTCGTCGTCGGGACGGGAGATCTGAGCGAACTGGCCCTGGGCTGGTGCACATACGGGGTGGGCGATCACATGTCTCATTACAACGTCAACGCGAGCGTACCCAAGACACTGATACAATACCTGATCCGCTGGGTAGCCCAATCGAATCAATTCGGGAGTGATACCTCTGATATCCTCATCGACATCCTTGAGACCGAGATAAGCCCTGAGCTGATTCCCGGACAGAACGGAGACCAGCCCGCGCAGGTAACGGAAGAGACCATAGGGCCTTACGAGCTTCAGGATTTCAACAACTTTTACACCACACGATTCGGATATTTACCCTCAAAGATCGCCTTCATGTCCTACTGCGCGTGGAGGGACAGAGAGAAGGGCCTGTGGCCGGATGTCCCGGAACACAAGAAATCACAATATACAATCGGCGAGATCAAGCACTGGTTGCAGGTGTATCTCTACCGCTTTTTCAAGACCAGCCAGTTCAAGCGATCCTGCATACCGAACGGCCCGAAGGTCGGGTCGGGAGGATCACTCTCTCCACGGGGAGATTACCGGGCTCCCAGTGACAGCGAGGCAACCGTGTGGCTCGAAAACGCCGAAAAAATACCAGACAAGGATGACTAACAAAAGATGACAGGAAAATCTTATAACGATTTTGACGCAACGGAGCTGTTCTGCCCCAAATGTAAAAGGGCCGTCCCTGTTAGAAAAAGGCTGCTCCTCGTCCTGACCGGCGGGGACCAATATGATTACACATGCGTTTACTGCGGGACATCCGTCGGTGATAAAACCGAATCAAACGGCAACAGCTCCGGTTTATACATAAACCGCTCCTGACAGACGCATCCGTAAAAAGCCCCGGTGTCCCGGGCTTTTTCAGTTGAGATGCTACGGAATAACGGCGAATCAGTCCCCGTTTATCCGTCAACCCGAGAGACTGTCACGAATGAAGATGGGATTACTACTCTATGGATTTACACAAGAGCGCGCTCATTCTTGAAGGCGGAGGACTCCGGGGGATCTATACGTCGGGCGTTCTTCGCTTCTTTATGGATCAGAGGATCTTCATTCCCTACGTGATCGGCGTTTCCATGGGGGCCTGTAACGCGGCGAATTATGTCTCCCGCCAACCCGAAAGAAACCGGATCGTCAATACCAGGTTTGTGAACGATTCCCGCTATCTTAGCTATCTCCGCCTGTTGACGGGAGGCGAGCTTTTCGGCATGAAATTCATTTTTGACACGATTCCCAATTCCCTGGTCCCCTTCGATTATCAGACTTTCAAAGATAGTGACGTAAAGTGTGTCTCCGTTGTTACTGACTGTAAAACCGGAGAACCGCTCTATTTTGAGAAAAGCGAACTCGGAGAGGACTACCTTTTAATGCTCAGGGCATCTACCTCTTTGCCCTTTATATCGAAACCGGTCCGATGCAACGGACAGTTCCTGATGGACGGCGGGCTCTCCGATTCCGTACCGATCCGCAAGAGCATCAGTGACGGAAATCGAAAGAATATTCTTATCCTCACACAACCGAAGGGTTATCGGAAGAAGAGGTTCAAATTCAACAGAATCGTGCGAATGCGCTATCCCCTGTTTCCCGGTTTATGCGAGGCCCTTGCCCATAGATATATCAGGTACAATGAGACGATGGATTTTATCGATACGCTGGAACTTCAGGGTGAGATTTTCGTCATCAGACCCCGATCAGCGCTGACCGTGGGGCGTGCCGAGAGAAACAAGACCAAGCTTTACTCCGCCTATGACCAGGGCTATCTGGACGCGTCGAAATCCTATGAAGGGCTTTGCCGGTATTTGACAGATCCAACCGCTCGCTCATGCGATTCTGTTAGATCTCTTCCATAAAAGCAGCGTCATCGTCCTTAAGCTTGTGGCCGCTAACACCTTGAATTAAAAGCAATACTGCACAGAGTTGCATAACATATTCTTTTTACGACCATATAAAGGTTGCCATCAGAAAAAAACGACTTATATTAAGTTGCTAATCGAAAATTCTTTATATTTCCTCCACTTTCCAAATGGGAGGCACGGAGGGGAAATCCGGCGTTTTTCATTCAACCGCTATGTATTAGAAGAGATCTTAGAGACACGGAAATGCCGACAAGGCAAAAAAATCAAAGGAGATACAAAAATAATGACTGACGATATTGATGTTACGCTTTACAGTGGTGGGCATAGGGGCGCCGAGTCCGAGTTCGGAAAGCTCGCGGAGCGATGGGGAATTCGGGAAGTTAACTTTTCGTTCGAGGGACACAACATCGAACGTACCAGAGGTGTCCGGGTGCTGGGCCCGGAAGAACTGGACAAGGGAGATGTCAGCATGGAAATCGTCTCTGCCCGCATGGGACGAACTTATTCAAAGGCTGAAACAGTACGTAAGGTTATACAGTCTATTTTTCACATGGTAAACAATGGCTATCACGTAATAGCTGTCGGATGCATACAGCCGGATGACACCTTCAAAGGAGGAACCGGTTGGGGCGTTGAGCTTGCAAAGCTCTTTAACCGTCCAATCAACGTATATGACCAGGAACGCAAAGCATGGTTCTCATGGAAGGATAATACATGGGTTGCTGAAACGCCTGTTATCAGCGACAAGACATTTGCCGGAACAGGAACCCGAAATCTCAGCGACGAAGGCCGTAGGGCAATTCTCGAACTTTTCGAGAACTCCTTTGGACCAGCAAAAGAGAAGTAGCCGTAAACAAAATACTAAAAAGGGGATCTACCTGAACAGATTCTGGTTTTAGTGACAACAGATGTGACACGGCAGGGTCAATCCGGTCTAAAATGATCGTCATCTGCCCCTGCCCACTTCATCAGTTAATTTCGCGTGTCTTCAAAAACTCTATCTCCGGCCACTCTTTCATACGGAGATTGAGCTGCCATTCACTGGTTGTCAGAAAGGAGAGACAGCCTTCAGCATCCCGTGCCATGCTGGACATATTATTTTTCTCAAATTCAGCCATTTTTTTGCGATCATCACACCTGACCCAGCGTGCGACATTAAAATTCACCGGTTCATATATGGCATCCACACCATATTCCGCCTTTAAACGGGCCATGGTCACCTCAAACTGGAGGACACCGACCGCCCCCAGGATATAGTCTCTGCCCGTCACAGGAATAAAGATCTGGACAGCACCTTCCTCCGCGAGCTGGATCAATCCTTTTTGAAGGTGCTTGGCCTTGAGCGGGTCATTCAGACGCACACGTCTGAAATGCTCAGGTGAGAAATTGGGAATCCCGCTGAATTTCAACGGTTCTTTTTCGGTAAATGTATCGCCGATTTTTATGGTTCCGTGGTTATGGATACCAATAATATCTCCTGGAAATGCCTCCTCCACATTCTCCCTGTCCTGTGCCATGAAATTTGTCGCATTAGCAAGAGTTACCTCTTTTCCGATTCTGTGATGGATAACCCTCATTCCTCTTGTAAATTTTCCTGAACAGATCCTTACAAATGCAATCCTGTCCCGGTGGGCCGGGTCCATATTGGCCTGTATCTTAAACGCAAAGCCTGAAAATTCTTTTTCGTATGGCAACACATCACGAGAAACAGCCGATCGAGCACCCGGATGGGGGGCCAGTTCCACAAATGCATCCAGCATCTCTTTCACACCAAAATTATTAATGGCGCTTCCGAAAAAGACCGGTGTCTGGTTTCCTTTTAAATAATGACGGCGCTCAAACGGATTGACGGCGCCTTCAAGCAGCGCGATATCCTCCCGCAATTCTTCGGCCTGTCCCCCTAACAGTTCATCCAGAACAGGATCAGACAGGTCATCAATAACGATCTGCTCCTGCCCGAGGGTTCTCCTGCCTGGTGCAAAAATATGCAGTTGTTTGTGAAAGAGATTATATACACCTTTAAAACGCTGGCCCATACCTATAGGCCAGGAAAGCGGCGTACATTCGATCTGCAGTTTATCCTCAATATCATCAAGGATATCAATAGGTGCCATACCTTCACGATCAAGTTTATTTATGAATGTAATGATCGGGGTATTGCGCATCCTGCAGACCTCCATCAGTTTTTCGGTCTGCGGCTCTACCCCCTTGGCACCGTCAATTACCATCAGTGCGCTGTCGACGGCAGTCAACACCCGATATGTATCTTCTGAAAAATCCTGGTGACCCGGTGTATCTAACAGATTAATCTCAAAATCTCTGTAGTGAAATTGCATTACAGAAGTTGTAACTGAGATACCTCGTTCCTTTTCAATCGACATCCAGTCACTGGTAGCATGTCTGGAAGTCTTCCGTGCCTTAACAGCCCCAGCCTGCTGGATCGCCCCGCCAAAGAGGAGAAGCTTTTCCGTCAGCGTGGTTTTACCTGCATCAGGATGACTGATAATTCCGAATGTCCGTCTCCGGTCAATCTCTTTTTGATTAAAACTATCCATAACTTTTTCTTTGATTACCCCTGCATGTCACGTATTCTGATTCTGTCTGCCCTGTTACATCCGCTATGTATATTGAAGTATGATTCGATCTCAAGGAAGGAAGTCCTGCTGATTTCTCTCAGGTAAGTATGATCACATCTAACGTTTGAAACTCACGTGGTTCATTCCCTCAGAAACATTTTGAGAGCAGATAAATATCCTGTTCCCGGGTGTTATTATACATAAAAAAAAGCCGCTCAGACAAATCTGAACAGCCTCCAGACCAGTTTTGGTTCTTATACTCATGTCAACAGCAATTATCAACCTTTTTTTTGTAATGTAACAAGATTTGTATCCTCCTTAAACTTTATAACCACTGAGAGTTCTTCTTCGGGATATCTCCGCCACACCCGGTACTTCTCTTCGTAGCACCTATTCACCGGCTTTTCCAACCGGCGCGAGATAGATCACAAATTCATCCGTTCCATCTACCCTCACGAACCGATCCATCACCTCCTGGTCATAGGCGGCGACGGCACACGCCCCCGCGCCTATCGCCTCACAGGCGAGGTAGAGATTCTGGCAGACATGTCCGGCATCGATAGCGATAACTTTATGCGCCGCAATACCGTAGCGCCACTCCATACGATACGGAATGGCGGTCCATATAAAGGTGACTGCCGCTTTTCCGAAAAATGGCTGACCGAACGTCGCCGCCACAATCTTTTCTACCATACGATTATCCGTATATTCCAGAAGAAGCTCATGTTCGACCGGAAGATACCGGTATAATCCATCATTGATCCCCGTGACATTCAAAACAGATAGATACGTTTCAAAAGCATGTCGGCATCCGGCTGATGGAACAGTCCGATAGGCGTGACCATCATCTATCCGCGACCTCATGCCCTGCGTCGCCCACAGCAGAAAGGAAAGCTCATCCGCTGTCAGCGGTTCATCGCTGTAGCTTCTGCGGCTTTTGCGGCTTTTCATCGCCTCGACAAGATCGATTCCTTTGACGGTATCCCATTCTCCATGCGGTACAAGTTTGATCCGGGTCGCGTCTTTCGCGAACGGTTTTTCTACGGGAGGAGGACCAATGCCCCTGTTCTGGTCGGTTTGTGAAAAATCGATGGTCTTGCGGACAGTATCTTTGAGGAAATAACGATATTGTTCAAGGAGTGATTCTTTCATGTCGATATCCCACTTTATATAAAGGTGATAAGGGGGCTATGTCTCAACTCCGCTTTGGAGAGATTGTAACAAAAGCGACTATTTCCGATTGGCGATTGAAAAAACCTCGTCTTACCCTGATTTTTTAGAATCTAATGTAATCCCGTAGTGTTCTTTGGAACAGGGGGGGCATACGCTATGAGAAAAGTCGGCTTCTGAATGATCACTTATATAGCTGTCAATATTAACCCAGTCTTGATCGACACGTATTTTGTTGCAGAATGAACAGACCGAAATGATTCCCTCTAAGAACTTTATCTTCTTTATGAGCTTATGGGTTGCGTAGATGACGATAGTTCCCACTATCAGTACCAGTACTTCGCGTAATTGCTGTCTCTTTTCGTTCACTTCCGGGTCTATTTCTATTTGGAATAATTCTCTGAAATTATCTGATGTTGCACCTTTTGCCAGAACAGCTCTTAATGCATTTATATAGCGTTCGTATCGACTGAACCTCGTTTCCTCTAGTTCCTCCTTCAGCTCGCTCATCCTGCCTTCCAGGAAATCGAAGGTGTCAACATTACTGTCTGTGAATGTTCTGACGTCCACTTTCATTCCGGCATCTTTCAGATACTTCGCGATATCCCTGGCAACATTCTCGTAG
>CAZOHQ010000117.1:0-4122 GCA_964579455.1 uncultured Syntrophaceae bacterium
GAAAATGGGACCACTTGGTAAGTTAAAGTCGAGGTTTGGCTGTATCATGGATTCCCGCCTACTCATAACGAGGGAGCCGGGGAAACCGCTGAAAACCCAGTAACAGTCGCTGTTTGAAAAATTTTCTCATTTTCTGGAAGGCCTTTCCCCGAAAAGTTGGGAAGGATGCTGCATGGAAAGCGTGGCAGAAACGTAATGGTGATCTTCCCCCTATAGATGACCTTCTGGCAATCCTTGAACAGCATAAACAATCCGAGCAGTGGCAAGATAAGAAATACATCCCGCACCCGGCAACCTGGCTTAATCAGGGGCGCTGGCAAGATGAGGTTGTTGAACCGAAGATGGGCGACGATGGCTGGATATAATCATCGAGGCATGGTTTTCCTTGAAGTTAAAGACCTTCTTTCAGAAGAAGAACTGATAGAGGTTGCACAGCAAGAGAGACAAGAAAGAGAAGGGAATATCCCGAAGCGAGACTTTTTGACAGAGCTTTACCAGGAGTTTGAAAATATCAGCGCGGAACGTATGACAGATGAAACGGAAACAATCGGGATATTGACGGCCATCAAGGAAGGCGAAGACCGCGAAGAGATATTGAGACTGATAGCAAATCAAATTCAAAAAAGTGTCACAACCATATCGGAGCAAAGGGAGGCAATTCTACATGACCGGAAAACGGCTGCAGAGCTTAAAAGAATATCAAGGTGAAGATCGAGTAGTAAGTGCCCCTGAGTTATCGCTTGCTCTTGAAAGTAAGGCGGATCCGGTTATCAGCGTTAAAAGCAATATGCCAACCATTGACCGCTATATCGAAGGTTTTCAGGGCGGGGAGGTTTACGCTGTATCAGGTCCCACGAAGATGGGCAAAACGCTTCTCTGTCAATCCTTCACAGTGGAATTTATCAAGCAACAGATATTCCCCGTGTGGTTCAGCTATGAAGTGCCGGCGCGTCAATTTCTAGCACAGTTCGAGGAAGTCCCGTTTATCTACATGCCTTCAAAGCTCAAGGCGCACGATATGACATGGCTTGAAGATCGGATAATGGAATCTTTCATCAAATACCATACGCGGGTGGTGTTCGTGGACCACCTCCATTACCTCTTTGATATTGCCAAGAGCCGGAGCCCTTCGCTTGATATCGGGGCAGTCATACGGCGGTTGAAGTCCCTTGCGGTGGATAATGGCCTGATTGTTTTCCTTCTCGCTCACACCACCAAAGGCAAGTCAGACGGCAATCTCTCGTATGAATCAATCCGCGACAGTTCCTTTGTGAGTCAAGAAAGCGATAGTGTCCTGATGATAAGGAGAACCCCGAAGGAAGGAGAAAACCGAGCACAGTGCCGGATAGAGTTTCACAGGCGCACTGGTGTTTTGGAAAAGATTGTCAAGCTTGAGAAGGTCGGTCGATACTTGCGGGAGGTAACTGAGCAAGAAGTGAATGGCCAAGACAAAAGGTGGGAGGGTTAGCTGATGCCTGATCTTGAACGTTGCCGATATGGGTGGAAAGCCATGGCCTCGATGTTCGGAAAAAGCGAATCGTGGATCTACCAATTTCGAGGTGACCTCGAACGCCTGGGGCTCATAAGGTACACAATTCCGGGCAGGGGGTACAAAAGTGCTTCCGGCAAAAGGATTTCACACCCCATGGTTCAGTGGTTCCCCTCCGATATCCGAGCGTATTGGAGAGCGCAAAATAAGCTGGATTATGAAGAAAAGAGGGGTATTGAGAAGACATGAAAAATGAACAAACTCTTTCCCGGAACTTCTTTCTGGAACTCAGTTCTGTAACTGCTTTCTATGGTTATTTTGAGGAAGGAAAATGCAACCAATAAATGGAAAATTAACACCCATTGAAACGGTTAGAACATGTTGTGTGAATTGCCTGGGAATAAAGCAATATAATGCTGATCTGATCGAAAACTGTCGAGGCGATCAAACCTATAATACACCATGCCCTTTCTTTCCCTATCGCATGGGTAAGAGAATTCCTGTCAGAGTTTTCCGGGCCTTCTGTCTTCAGTGTATGGGGGGTAGTTCTAACCTCGTTCGAGAATGTGAGACGGTAACCTGTCCGGCTCATCCATACCGCTTCGGAAAGAATCCGGCATTGAAGGGTCAACTAAGGGGTGCGTCCCTTATAAGTAAATGCTCCAAAGAGGGGGTTGGGGGGCAGTTTAGCCTTCAAGAATCGACTTTCAGGGGTGCGCCCATGAGAAGGGGCGTGTCAAAGTAGAAAAAGGGTTACAGAGTGAAATATGATCTGATTGGGTGTGTGGGATTTTTATGATAAATTAGCTGCCAATATTGCAAAGGAAAACGGAATATACAAACTTTAACAAAGGAGAGTAGAAATGAACATACACGTCATAGTTTCCACTCCTAGGCTTATGTGGACTATGAAAGGGGGAATAGGTTGTGATAATGGAAGGTAGAATCATAGGCCGTAAGGCAATTTTGAAGGTTTTTGAACAAATGTATGGAATATCTTCATGGCCCGGAGCACTGAATTTTATAAAGTGCCACCACTTACCCATACGGCGTACCCTGTCTAACCGCCCAATGTTTCTGAAGCACGAACTCATTCAATTTGATCACAAATGCCAAGAGTTGTTGAGACAATTAGGTTGACGTTTTCTTACTCTTTCTTACCATATCTTACGATGGTGAGAATATCTTCCAGCGTGGGGGTGTTGTCTTTATCGCTTTGAACGTCTCACCGTAATATTCCACTGTAATATTCCTTGACAAGATACTATAATGGGGTTAATAGCTTAGTTAAATCTACTGATCTTGAACGCATCACGCGTGATTTTGAACAGCTGTAGTGGTCGAGGTAGGATTATGGTCTGATCATCTAAAGCTCTGTTTCTCAAAATGAGAGATAGGGCTTTTGTTTTTTGTGCCCAGCTTAATATTTGGCGTCGTCAGTACGGGAAATGGAATGTTATCCGGACCTGTGTAACACCCCGTTATACTGATCAGTACAATAACTTGTGCCATAGAGAGAATTAAAAGTACACCAACCATGAAGATGCAATAACTTGAGGAACGGTAATGGGAGAACCACTGACAAAACGGACGGTTGAAACGATATCCGAATATAATGATCTTATATTCAGCATTTTCAAACAATGGGAAGACGAAATAGGAAGTGGATCTCCACCGCAGGTTTGGTTTCGCGGGCAGGATCGAGATGATCCATTGCTCCCCAAGGTCCTGCGGAAGGTTAAAGATCCGAATAATGGCAAGGAATGTAGCTACAACGAGCACTATATCCATCAGGCATTCTCTGCCTCGTACCGAAACTATACATCCGAGATATTTCAAGAGAGATCGAGTGAGTATTACAGCTTCATGCAGCATTACGGTATTCCTACCCGCCTTCTTGACTGGACCGAGAATGGGCTCTTGGCGCTTTACTTTGCAGCCAACAGCGGCATGTATGATGAAAATGTACAGCGCGTAGTTTGGGTAATGCTTCCCGGCGCGATTAATCGGCTGACAACGGGCCGAACGGGGTCATATGCTCCGTTTCTGAGTACTCTGCCTTTTGTTCAAGCTCGCCTGAGGATGGTTGGGTATGTTAAAGATGAAAAACTGATACCACAATTCAGAGAAAAGGAATCAGATTTCGATAAGTTATCAGATGAAGAACTTAAGTTCCCTATAGCTTTCTGGCCGACCAGTAGCGGAAACATTCGTATCGCAGCCCAGAAAGGATGCTTTACAGTTCACGGTATGGATTCCCAACCAATTGAATCATTCTTCGGCAATTCTGAAATTCAAAAGTATCTCATTAAGGTGGAGATACGAAAAAAATCCGTTGCCCCACTACGCGAACAATTGCGACTCATGGGTATGACACCCATGTCTGTTTATCCAGATCTTTTAGGGCTAACTGCCGAATTAAATGGCCCGCGCTATATGAAGCCGGGAAAATGAGTCAGGGTAGTAAGTAGGGTCATCCATTAAGATGGTAAGCTGGGGCACCGCACTGCAGTATTATAAAATCGGGAGGAACTTCTTGATACTGCATAACCAGAAAATTCACCGAACCCAAAAACCGGGCCAGTGATTAAGTCGTTACCAAAAGAAGTTATGCATATTTACTAAAATACAGC